>NZ_DJDV01000034.1:0-64458 GCF_002431195.1 Sphingobium sp. UBA5915
GAGCCGGCCGCCGCTCAGCAATGCCGCCGCGCGCGGCGCGACGCGCCGCAGCGCCGATCCGACCGCGATGACGACGAGCAGCACGATCAGCGGCTGAAGGATCAGGTAAATCGGATAGAGCGGCGATCCCATGTCGCCGGTGATCTTTCCGATCAACGGGCCGCCCAGCCAGATCAGGATCAGATGCGCGCAGAACAGAAAGAACATATAGGGTTCGATCCGCAGCAGCAGCCCCCGCGCGCCCGATCCCGCCAGTGTCCAGGCGATCCGCCAGAAAGCGACGGCAGCAGCGATCCGCACGCTCATGTCGATTGCGCGCTGCACCGTCGTCCATTCGCCATCCCCCACGGCCACGGCCCGGTAAAGTTGCACCATCATCAGCAAGAGGAAGGGTAGCAGCGCGAGCCATAGCGGCATGCGCGCCACGACCTGCTCTGTCCCCTGCCGGCGCGCCAATATGCCGATGACGAAGAAGAACAGGATCGATGCGCGCATCAGCACCGGCGGCCCCAGCCCCGCCACCTGCGCGGCGGCTGCTGCCAATGCGATCAGAATCAGCACCCAGCCAGGCAGCCGCACCAACAGGGGCGCGACGAGCATGCACAGGAACAGATCGCGCAGGAACGGCATCTGGACATTGATGTCGGGATTGCGCGTCAGGATGAACAATTCCTGCGCCACCCATTCCAGCGAACTGGGCGTGGGCGCCTTAAGATGGAACAGCAAGGCCGCGCCCGATACGAACAGGATGGCAAGCGCGTTCCACAGCACCATCGGCAGCAGGATCGTCCGCGCCTTGCGCGCCACATGCGTGGTCCAGGCGCGCGACGTGCCCGATCCGGCGACCAGCCAGCCCGAGATCAGGCCCAAGAGCGGCACCGCGCTGCGCCCGAACACCTCCATCAGCGTCCAGCGCAGCGTGTCCTGCCCCGTGCCCCGCAAAGCCGCCAGCGCAATGCCGTTGAGCCCGGTCCAGGCATGGACATAGACCACGCCCAATATGCAGATGACCCGCGCGATGGCGATGGCGTCGGATCGGCGTGCGCGGTCGGCGACTATCGTTTCGGACAAGAAAGCATCCTGTGTTCAGCTGGCGCTTGAAATGCCTGAAGCTGATCCATGTTCCCTTGTCCAGCCTTAGCATGCAACCGGCATCACAGACGACCGACGCGGCTAAGCCAAAATTTACCTCTTCCTTCTAAAGCCTTGATGTTTGCCGGGTCTCAATCGGCGCCAAGGAAACGGATGCACCATGTCCTACATGTCGGACGCCCAGAATTTTGCCGCGTCGTCCAAGCCGGATCATCCGCATTCCATGGGCATGATCTTCCAGATTGCCGGGTCGAGTTCCAAAGTTCTGATCGACGCGCAGCGCCTGGGGATATTGGGCCAGGACGCCGATCCCTGCGTCGCGATGGCGGGACAGGTCGGCAGCCAGGTCAAGATGCGGGTCGGCGGCTGCTGGCTCATCGCCAGCGTGCGCACCATGGCGCTGGATCAGGCGACGCACAGCGTCATCGCCGACATTGATTTTCTGGGCGAAGGCGATGAGGAGTCGGCGACCGGCCGCATCCATCATTTCCGGCGCGGCGTCACCCGCTATCCCACGCCCGGCACTGACATCTTCCCGGTGTCGAGCGCCGACATGCAACAGATCTACGCCGCCGATGACCGCGCCAATGTCGAAATCGGCACCGTCTACCCGACCAGCGAAACGCGCGCGGCGCTCTATGTCGATTCGATGCTGGGCAAGCATTTTGCGCTGCTGGGCTCGACCGGCACCGGCAAGTCGACCAGTGCGGCGCTGATCCTGCATCGCATCTGCGACCTGTCGCCCCAGGGGCATATCGTCATGATCGATCCCCATGGCGAATATGGCGCTGCCTTCGCGCAGAATGGTGCGGTCTATGACGTCAGCAACCTGGCCCTGCCCTATTGGCTGATGAATTTCGAGGAGCATTGCGAGGTGTTCGTGACCTCGCAGGGGGCCGACCGCACGGTCGACAGCGACATCCTGGCCAAATGCCTGCTCGCCGCGCGATCGAAGAACCGGCTGGCCGAAAGCATCGGTCGGCTGACGGTCGATTCGCCGGTCCCTTATCTGCTGTCCGACCTCACCACCATCCTTCAGAACGAGATGGGAAAGCTGGACAAGGGCACGGGCGCGCTGCCCTATATGCGGCTCAAGACCAAGATCGACGAGATCAAGGCCGATCCGCGCTACAGCTTCATGTTTTCGGGCATGCTGGTCGCGGACACGATGCAGCAGTTCATTGCCAAGATTTTCCGCCTGCCCTCCGATGGCAAGCCCATTTCCATCATCGACGTGTCGGCCATGCCATCCGACATCACCTCGACCGTGGTGTCGGTGCTGTCGCGGCTGGTGTTCGACTATGCCATCTGGGCACGGGACGAACCGCAGCGGCCGATCCTGCTGGTGTGCGAGGAAGCGCATCGCTACATCCCCTCCTCCACCAGCGGATCGGGTCAGGCCGTGCGCAAGATATTGGAGCGGATCGCCAAGGAAGGCCGCAAATATGGCGTGTCGCTGGGCCTCATCACCCAGCGACCATCCGATCTGGCCGAAGGCGTGCTGTCGCAATGCGGCACCATCATCGCCATGCGCCTCAATAATGATCGCGACCAGGCATTCGTGAAGGCGGCGATGCCCGAAGGCGCGCGCGGCTTCCTGGATACCATTCCTGCGCTGCGCAATCGCGAGGCGATCATCTGCGGCGAAGGCGTCGCGGTGCCGATCCGCGTCGCGCTCGACAATCTGGAGCCGCAGCGCCGCCCGGCATCCAATGATCCCAGCTTTACCGATCTGTGGCGGCAATCGGGCGGCGAGGCTGATATTCTGGCGCGCACCATCACCCGCTGGCGCAGCCAGGGGCGCTGACACCTTATCCTACCGGGGCGATTCGGCCGGCAGGCTCGGTTTCGCTGTTCACGCTTTCGCGGCATTGTTCGGCATGGACCGGCGCCATCAGCTTCGCCTTGCGCCAGCCCCCATGCAGATACACCGCCGACGCGAGCAGCAGCGCGGTCAGCGATCCGGCCGGGAAACTCAGCCACAGGGCGTTCGCATCCACCACTGGATAGGCGAGATAATAAAAGCCCAGCCGCACCGCGAACAATGTGAAGATAAGGATCAGCAGCGGCGCGACCACCACGCCATTGGCCCGCATGACGCCGAACAGGATCATGGTGCAGCCAAAGAAGATGAAGCTCCAGCTGGCGAGCAGCTGCATCGTCCAGGCCGCCTCAATCGCCGCCTGATTATTGCCCAGGAACAGCGCCAGCAGCGGTTCGTGGAACAGCAGGATCACCGCCACCATCGCACTGGTCACGGCCAGCAGATAGCCCAGGCCATAGCCGGTGATGCGGCTGATCCGGTCCCACCGCGCCGCGCCGATATTCTGCGCCGCCATCGCGCTGACCGCTGCGCCCATGGCCATCGCGGGCATTTGAAGATAGGTCCAGATCTGCTGCGCCGCGCCATAGGCGGCCGTCACCAGCAACCCTTCCCGGTTGACGAGGCCGATCATCACCAGGCCAGAGAGCGACATGACGATCATCTGCAAGCCCATCGGCAGCCCCTTGCCCAGCAGCACGCGCATCTGGTCTGCTGCGGGCCAGAGGTAGCGCAGTTCGGCCCCGCGCAGCCGCAGCGGCATGTCCTTGGCATAGATGAAAGCGACGACGCCGATCAGGCTGATGAACCCGGCCGCCGCTGTCGCCGCTGCTGACCCCGCAATGCCGAAAGCCGGGACCGGCCCCAGCCCCAGGATCAGTACGGGATTGAGCACCAGGTCGATGGCGACGCTGACGATCATGAAGATGAGCGGAGTGCGCGCGTCGCCCGCGCCGCGCAGGCCCATCATGATCATGACGACCAGCAAGGTCGCGGGCATGGCGAAGAAAATAACGCGCAGATAAACGAGCGCCAGGTCGAACGCCTCCTGCGGCGTCGCGAGCAGCCGCAGCAGCGCGGGTGCGCCGATCCAGCCAGCGATGGCGACGCCCAGCCCCAGCATCGAACAGAAGCCGACGGCGGTGCCGAAGGCGCGGCGCGCCGCATCGATATCCTTCGCGCCGACCGACTGGGCGACCACCACGGTCGACGCCATGCCGAACCCGAACACGACGGAAAACATGAGGAACATGATGATATTGGCGTTGGCGGTCGCGGCGAGCGCCTGCGCGCCCAGGAAACGGCCGACCCAGATGGCGTTGATCGAGCCATTCAAGGACTGGAGGATGTTGGACGCCAGCGTCGGCATGGCAAAGAGCAGCAGCGTCGATCCGATCGCCCCCTGCGTCAGGTCCTTACTGCCTGATTTGCCTGTCGCCATTGTCTGCATCTCCCCGCACAGGCTGGATGAGGAGGCGGACCATGGCCGCCTCCGTTCGCCCTGAGCCTGTCGAAGGGCCATTCTTCTATCAAGGAAGAAAGGGGCTTCGACAAGCTCAGCCCGAACGGGTCATATGCGCGTGCTTATCCCAACCGATCCAGCGCCGCTTTCAACCGCTCGGCTTCGGCAGTCTTTTCAGCATGATCCTCGCGCGCCTTGGCGACGGCTTCGGGCTTGGCCTTTTCGACGAAGCTGGCATTGGACAGGCGACCGCCCAGACCATCGCGCTCCTTCTCCGCGCTGGCCAGCGCCTTGGCAAGTCGCGCCTTTTCCGCCGCAATATCGATCACGCCTTCCAGCGGCAGGATGAACGTCGCCTCGTCCACCACGATCTGCGCCGCGCCGCCGGCGGGCGGTTCGCCAAAGCTCAGGCTCTCCACCCGGCCAAGCCGCGCCAGCGCGACGCCCTGCCGGTCGAGCCGGCGGTGCGTGTCCTCCGCTGCGCCGCTCACGACTATGGGTAGCTTCGCGCCCGGCGGGACATTGAGTTCCGTCCGCGCAGTGCGGATCGCGCTCACCAGTCGGATCAGCCAGTCGATTTCCGACTGCGCTTCCCTGTCCACGGCGGCCAGCGCCTGCGGCCACTGCGCGACGATCAGTTCGTTCGCGCGCGCGCCGGTCAGGCTCCATAACTCTTCGGTTATGAATGGCATGAACGGGTGCAGCATGACGAGGATCTGATCGAACGCCCAGCCCGCGACGGCGCGGGTTTCATCGTCCATCGCGCCTTTGGTCAGTTCGATATACCAGTCGCAAAACTGGTCCCAGACGAAGTGATAGATGGCGTTGGCCGCTGCATCGAAGCGCAGGTCGGCCATGGCAAGGTCAATCGCCTGCACCGTGGCCACCGTCTCGGCGATGATCCAGCGATTGACCGGCAGCGTGGCGGCGGGCGCTTCATGGGCTGTCGAGGCGGTTACGCCGTTCGATTGCAGAAAACGCGCCGCATTCCACAGCTTGGTGGCGAAGTTGCGATAGCCCTCGACCCGCTTTTCATCCATCTTCACGTCGCGGCCCTGGCTTTCCATCGCCGCCATGAAGAAGCGCAGCGCATCCGCGCCGAACCGGTCGATCAGGCCCAGCGGATCAACCACATTGCCCTTGGACTTGGACATTTTCTGCCCATCCGCTGCGCGGACGAGGCCATGGAGATAGAGTTTGCGCCACGGCACATCACCCATGAACTCCATGCCCTGCATCGCCATGCGCGCGTCCCAGAAGAACAGGATGTCGAAGCCTGAAATCAGCAGATCGTTGGGATAGTGGCGTGAAAGCGTCTCGCTCTGTTCCGGCCAGCCCAGCGTGCCGAACGGCCAGAGCGCGGACGAGAACCAAGTGTCGAGCACATCGGGATCGCGCGTCAACGCCTTGTTGCCCGCCAGAGCCTGCGCTTCGGCTTCGGTTTCAGCGACATAGCTGTTGCCGTCCGCATCGAACCAGGCCGGAATCTGATGCCCCCACCACAGTTGCCGCGACACGCACCAGGGCTGGATATTCTCCATCCAGTTGAAGAAGGTCTTTTCCCATGTCTTGGGCACGATCTCGATCGCGCCATCGCGCACGGCCTGCATCGGCGCCTGCGCCAGCTTTGCCGCGTCGACATACCATTGGTCGGTCAGCCAGGGTTCGATGACCACGCCGGAGCGATCCCCGAACGGCGTCTGGATCGTGCGCGGCTCGAAATCGGCGGAAACCTCCTCACCGTCCTTGTTCTTCGTCACATGCGGGACGAGGAAACCGAGCGCCTTCATCTCAGCCACCACGGCTTCGCGCGCGCCATCGACGCCGTCGCGCTTGAAGCGGTGCAGCCTCAGAAATGCGTCGGGGATCAGGCCGTCGGCGGTCTGGACGACATTGGCGTCTGCGTCGAACATGTTGAGCATGTCGCCGGCCTTGAAGCCCGCGCGCTTGCCCACCTCGAAATCGTTGAAGTCATGTCCCGGCGTGATCTTGACCGCGCCCGTGCCCAGTTCCGGGTCGGCATGGTCGTCGGCGACGATGGGAACGCGCCGGCCGGTGATCGGAAGAACGATCTGCTTGCCGATGACATCCTTGTAGCGCGCGTCGTCGGGATGCACCGCGACCGCCATGTCGGCCAGCATCGTTTCGGGCCGCGTCGTCGCGACGACGATGTGGTCGCTGCCATCGGCCAGGGTCACGCCGTCCGCCAGCGGATAGCGGAAGCGCCAGAAGCCGCCCTTGGTCTCTACCGTCTCGACCTCCAGGTCCGAAATGGCGGAGCGGAAATGCGGGTCCCAGTTGACCAGCCTTTTGTCGCGGTAGAGCAGGCCGCGCTTGTGCAGTTCCACGAACACCTTGACCACGGCCTTGGAAAAGCCCTCGTCCATGGTGAAGCGCTCGTTCGCCCAGTCCATGGAGCAGCCCAGCCGCCGCAGCTGACGCGTGATCGCGCCGCCGCTTTCGGCTTTCCACTCCCACACCTTGGCAATGAAATCCTCGCGGCTATAGTCGGTGCGCTTTTCGCCCATGGCGTTGAGTTGGCGTTCCACCACCATTTGTGTGGCGATACCCGCATGGTCGGTGCCCACAACCCACAGCGCATCCTTGCCGCGCAGCCGTTCATAGCGGATGACGATATCCTGCAACGTGTTGTCGAGCGCATGGCCGATATGCAGGCTGCCCGTGACATTGGGCGGCGGATTGACGATGGTGAAAGGCGTGGCGTCGGGGCGATCGGGGCGGAACAGCCCCTTTTCCTCCCAATGCTGATACCAGCGGGTTTCGATGGACGCGGGGTCGAATGTCTTGGGCAGCTCGGTCATGACAGCGCCCTTAAAGGCCCTGCCCGCTCCATTCCAGCGAAACTATCAGCCGATCCAGCGCCAGATGCCCGCCGCCCAGCCCGCAAGCGGCATATGCGCCCAGGTCGCGGCCAGCCACACGACCACGCCGCCCGCCAGGGCATGCGCGCCGAACCGCCCGAACCGCGCCCGTCCCGCCACGATGGCGGCGAACGGCCAATAGCTGGTCTTCGCCTCCCATTCCCGCCATTGCGCCGGTTGCAGCCGTTCCTTTTTCCGGTCCTGCAATGCCGCGCCGACCAGCGAGAGGATCAGAATGGCGAGCGCGACGATGATATTCTTGGCCACCGGGTAGACCAGAATATGGCTCAGCCCCCACAGGGCAAAGGCCCAGAGCATGGGATGACGCGTCACCGCGAATACGCCCTTCGCCTGCGCCGGCACGCGCACCGCGCCGTCCGGGTCGGGCATTGCCGGATTGCCGACCAGCGATCCCATTAGAAGGACCGACGCCAACAACATGATGATCGTCGCCAGCGCCCACAGGCCATCGCCAACCGGCCAGAGCATTTCCGTTACGGATGCGGAACGATACGCCATGACCAACCACCCGAGGGTCGCGAAGGCCACCAGCGAATAGAGCCCCAGAAACCCCTTCTCCCCCACCCGCGCGACCAGCGGCGCGCGCAAGGGGTGGGACAACAGGAAATGCGTGCCGACAAAGGCAATCGCCGCACTCATCACCATCAACATGGCCGCCCCCTTTGCAAAGAAGCGGCCAGTCTATCACAGCCCGCGCTGCTGTCTATTTCGCCGTCCACTTGTCAAGCCAGCCCAGCGCCTCGCCATACCATTGCAGTGAGTTTTTGGGCTTGAGCACCCAGTGATTTTCATCGGGGAAAACCAGCAGTTTCGATGGGATGTCCCGCCGTTGCAACGCGGTGAAGGCGGCCAGCCCCTGGGTATAGGGAATGCGGAAATCCTTTTCCCCCGTCACCACCAGCATCGGCGTCTTCCATTGCGCGACATGGTTGACCGGGTTCCATTTCTCGAACTCCTGCGGCACCTCAAAATAAGGGCCGCCATGTTCCCATTCGTCGAACCAAAGCTCCTCGGTTTCATAAGCCATGGCCCGCGCATCGAACACGCCGTCATGCTGGACCAGGCATTTGAACCCGTCGGGCCACTGCCCCGCGATCCAGTTCATCATATAGCCGCCATAGCTGGCGCCGAGCGCGCAGGCATTGCCGGCATCGACCTGCGCATCCTGCGCCGCGGCGGCGGCCAGGCCCAGTTTCAGGTCTTCCAGCGGCTTGCCGCCCCAATCCTTGTTGATGCTGTCGGTAAAGGTCTGGCCATAGCCGGTGGAGCCGTGGAAATCGACGATCACCGCGGCATAGCCATGGGCGGCGAAAGCCTTGGGATTCCAGCGATAGGACCAGCTGTCGTTGAAGCTGCCCTGCGGCCCGCCATGGACCAGGAAGGCGACGGGCAATTTGCCGGTCACGCCCCTGGGCTTGACGATCTGCCCCCAGACAGTGTCGCCATTGGCGCCCTTGAAGCTGTAGCGTTCGACCGACACATCGTCGACGCCCGCCAGCTTGTTGGCATTGACCTGGGT
Source organism: Sphingobium sp. UBA5915 (assembly GCF_002431195.1). NCBI lineage: Bacteria > Pseudomonadati > Pseudomonadota > Alphaproteobacteria > Sphingomonadales > Sphingobiaceae > Sphingobium > Sphingobium sp. UBA5915. The sequence continues at coordinate 8,799 of NZ_DJDV01000034.1, forward strand.
CAGGCGCACCGGCTTGCCCCTGGCCGGCATCTTCCAAAAATCAGCGGGCGACTGGATGCTGTCGAGCGCATAGACGAACCCGCCCTGCGGCAGGGGAATGACGCTGCCGGCATGGCCCTTGCCGGTCAGGCGCGTCACCTTGCCCGACGTGGCATCGACCCGGAACACCGGATTGTCGAGCACGTCATTGGCCGTCACCAGCAGCGACTGGGCATCCGCCGCCCAGGCGATCGACCCGACCGACCGGTCCCATCCTTCGGTCAGCGCGCGCGTTTCGCCGGTCGCGATATTGCGCAGCGTCAGCACCAGCCGGTCCGCTTCGTAACCCGGCCGCTTCATCGCCGCATAGGCCAGCCATTGGCCATCGGGCGACACCGCCGGCATCGTGTCGGTCGCGTCATTGGCGTCGGTCAGGTTGGTCGGCGCCGCGCTGCCATCGGCGGGGGTGGAGAAAATGTCGAGATTGGTCGACAGCGGCTCGATCCGTCCCGCCTCCCGCAAGGCGAAGAACAGGGTCTTGCCGTCCCTGCTCCAGGCGATCTCTTCCGCGCCTCCAAAGGGCTTTGACGGGCTGTCGCCGACCAGGCCGCCCATCACTGACACGGCTGGGCCACCGGCAATGGGCATGACGAAAATCTGCGACCGCTGGCCATCCGACCATGTGTCCCAATGGCGCACGAACAGTTGCTCGTAAACGCGGCCGCTGCCCGCATCTGCCGGCGCGGTCGGCTTTACATCGTCCAGCGTCTTCGCGCCCACCGGCCGGTCGGCCCATAGCGCGACCTTCATGCCATCGGGGCTGAGCAGGAAACCGGAAATGCCGCCGGGCGCCTTGCTGATCTGAACCGGATCACCGCCGCTCAGCGCCACGCGCCAGAGTTGATCGTCGCCGCTCGCGTCCGACTGAAAGTAGAGCGCCGACCCGTCGGGCGAAAAGACGGGCGAGGCTTCATTCTTGTCCGCCACCGAAGCGATCCTGCGCGGCGTCTGGCCTGGCCGATCGATGGCAAGCAGATAAAGGTCCGTGCGCCCGCGATTGGCGGCCAGGTCGGTGCTGCGCAGCTGATAGGCCAGCCATTTGCCGTCCGGCGACACCGCCGGCGCGCCGATCCGGTCAAGGCTCACCATGTCGGCGGGCGTGAACGGCCGGGCCAGCGCGGGCGCGCAGGCCAGCGCCATCGCGCCGATCCCTGCAAGCAGCAAAGTCTTCATGCATATGTCCCCATGTCGTGCAGACGACGGTTAAGGCCGCAAGGCCCGTGCGCCGTCAGGATGACAGGGGTCTAGGCCGCTGCGTCAGCGGCCGCAAGACCGGCCTTAGCGGCTGGTGATGCGCGCGATTTCCTTGGCCACCATATCCTCGACCAGCGCGGGAAGGCGTGCATCGAGCCATTCCTTGAGCATCGGCCGCAGCATGGAGCGGACCAGGCCGTCCAGCGTGTTTTCCTCGCCATCGCGCGGCGCGACCAGCATGGAGGACAGCGCGGAAAGCGAATGGCGCGCGGCCACCTCGCTTTCGACCGACAGGATCGTATCCTCGCCTTTCGGATCGGACGGCTTGGTGGCAGCAGCTTTGGGAGCGGGCATCACTTCCTCCTCCGCGACCTCATCGGTCAATTCCAGCACTTCCTCGATCGCTGGCGCGACCGGCACGGACGCCGCCCGGGCGCTATCGGCGCGGGTACGGCGGGGCGCGGCCTGCACCGCTTCTTCGCCTTCCTCGGCGATGATCCGCTTGATGGACGAGAGTATCTCTTCCATCGAGGGTTCCTTGGTCATGTCACCCATGGATAGTCCCCGTCCAAAATCCATTGCGCAGCAATACCGCCTTAGAATTACCTGATCCGGTTAACAAGCGGTTAAGGCTGGCGGGCCGTCGCGGGATCGACTTTGGCATCCTGCGCGGGCGTGTCAACGGTCCGCGTCGCCACTGGCGCGGGCGCGGCGCCCCAGTCCCAGTCGAACCATTTGCCCTCTACCCGGTCATAATTGACCATCGGATCATAGAGCGTGCCGCTTTCCAGTCCCAAATCCTTCGCTTCGGCGTGCCCCATCGCGGCGAGCAGCGTGAAGCCGGCGACATAGGCGTTGCGCTGCGCCGACACCAGTTCGACCCGGGCGATCAGCGCTTCCTGCTCGGCATTGAGGATGTCTAGGATGGTGCGGCTGCCCACCGAATTTTCCGCCCGCACGCCTTCCAGCGACAAGCCCGTGGCGTCCACCGCCTTGCGGCTGGACTGGATCGTCTGGAGCGACGCCTGCCAGCTGGCATAGGCCGCACGCGTCTGAGCGATGACGTTGCGTTCGGTTTCAATCTCCTGCTCGATCGCCTGCGATTCGAGCGCCTGGTTCTGCCGCACCTGCGCGGCGGGTCGTCCACCCTGATAGAGCGGGATCGTCAGTTGGACGCCAGCGGCGGCCTGCTTGTTGACCTGCGGCCCTTCGATGCTGTTGCCGTCGGCGTCGAGCGCCGTGCCACCGAGCGTATGGAGATAGTTGGTATAGCCCGCCTGGGTGAAGGCGGAGATGGTCGGCAGCACGGTGCCGCGCGCCGCCTTCACGTCATAACGCCGCGCATCGCGCTGCTTCTTGGCCGCCAATATGTCGGGATTGTCATTGAGCGCGACGCGCACCGCGATCGACGGATCTGCCGGCAGACCGGGAAGCTGCGGCGGCGGCTCCAGCGCATCGGGCGCTTCCCCCACCAGCGCGATGTAATTTTCGCGGCTGGTGATAAGGTTGGCCTGCGCCGTCTGCAGGTCGGACCGGGCCAGCGCCAGCCGCGATTCGGACTGGGCGACGTCAGTGCGCGTCAGGTCGCCGACCTCGAACCGGTCGTTGGTCGCCTGAAGATTGACCTCCAGCACATTCACATTGGCCTGATTGAGCGACACGATCGCGCTGTCGCGGATCACGTCCATATAGGCCGCGACGGTTTGCGAGAAAATGCTGGCTTCGGTGCCGCGCAGGCCCGCCTGCCCCGCCTCCACCCGCACTTCGGCGGCCTTGACGCTGTTGCGCACGGACCCGCCGGAATAGATCGGCACGCTCAGGGATGCCTGGGCGTTTAGCGTGCGCTGGGGCGAGGTGAAGCTGATCGTGGGCTTGAGGATGCTTTCGCTATAGCTGCCCTGGATGTCGGCGGCCGGTCGACCATTGGCCTTTTGAATAGGCACATTCTCGTCGGTCGCGCGCTGCCCCGCGCGCGCGCCGGTCAGCGTCGGGTTCGACGCATAGGCCTTCGCCAGCGCGCCCTGCAGCGTTTCGGCATGCACGGGCAGGCTGATGGCGGAAGACAGCAACAGCAGGGCAGCTGCGGCATGGTGCCGTTTATAGGTGCGCTTGCCTGTCATCTCCCCCGCTCATCCTCCTTCTAGAACGTAAACGTCTTGGCCGCGCCGAACCCGGGCAGAGCCACCATTTCAATATCCGCCAGGCTGCTAAGCCCCAGCGCGCCGCCGACCATCCGGCCCGCGCACAGACGCGTGACGCCACGATCGATGATTCCGGTCACGACGCGGGCGCCATCGGCAAGCTGCTGAACGAGCGCGGCGGGGACTTCCTCCACCGCGCCATCGATGAACAATATGTCATAGGGCGCGCCATCGGGCGCACCGGCGGCCAGAGCGCCCCGCACGAGGGTCACGCCCGGGACGGCAATCTCGGGACCGCCTTCTTCTTCCACCGCCGTCACCTGCGCGCCCATTTCGGCGAGCAGCGCGGTGCTGTAGCCGGTCGCCGCGCCGATCAGCAGCACCTTGTCCCCCGCATCAACCTGCGCTTCCTTGAGCAGCCGACCGGTCACCAGCGGCGCGTTGAGCGCGCGGCCACCGCTCAACGGAATGGGACGGTCGATATAGGTCATGGCGCGGCGCTCGGCGGGAACATAATCTTCCCGCGGCACCCGGGCCATCACGGCGATCACGCGCTGGTCGTCCACGTCGCTGGTGCGCAACTGGCTTTCGACCATGGCGGTCCGCATCGAAGAATAGGTCTGCTCGCTCACGATAGTTCCTCGCTTGGCACAACTGTATTGGCAATGCAATACACTAAGGAGATCATCGGACCTCTAAATCAGCGGGCGCGCCGCGCCAAGCGGCTTTGCATGGACACGCCCAAGAATCTTAGGGCGCCGCCAAGCCATCCGGCTTGACTTTGCGATCAAAGCCGCACATTTGCGGCGTCCCACTTGCAAGGCCCGATGGCGGAGTGGTGACGCAGCGGACTGCAAATCCGTGCACGCCGGTTCGATTCCGGCTCGGGCCTCCATTTGAACGCGCCAACACCTTAATTTGGTACGTGTTTTTCCGGTGGTTAAGAGGACATCCCCTCACCCTTGCCCACATCGGGTTGCGGCTGGGCGCGAAAGAGAGCGAACTGTGACGGGCAAAACACAGTTTCGCAAAATCATCAGGCCTGGCCTATCTCATCAGCCTGTCTCCTTGGTTATTTGACCGTCCCCGGCCGCCCGTTCAAACGATGACGGCCTTCATAGACGAGCATCGCGGAATATAGGGTCGAGCCGATGTACAGGGTTCTGCCAATTGCCCCATCCACCTATCATGAGTGGGTCGCACAGCGACGTGATCCGGAGCGCCTGTCAGATCATGTCTGCCAATCATTACAGCGGTCTGTAAACACGTTGACGATATGTTATATCCTCATTAGGTGCACCCCATTCTGAAAACGGAGGGTTACCTTGAGCGTCGCCAATTCGCAGAAGGCGAAAGCCTGCCTCATTTCTATTGTGTCCACCTTGGCTTTCATGCCTATCGAGGCCCTGGCCGAGGACGCGGAGACGGACGATCGCAAAGAGGAGGTTTCAGGCGGGACTCGCGTAAAGTCCGCGCGCGATACCATTGTCGTCACCGGACAGTCGCTCAGCGGGTCTGACGGAGCGACGCCGCTACCTGTCACCGTGCTGAGCGGCGAAGCACTGGTCCATCGCCGGCGCGGTACGCTGGGCGAAACGCTGGACGGACTGCCCGGCGTTCACATGGATAATTTCGGCGCCGGCGCTTCGCGACCCATCATTCGTGGCCAAACGCTCCCCCGTATCGAGATACTGTCCGATGGCGCGAATGTGTTTGATGCGGCCTCGGTGTCACCCGACCATGCCATCGTTACCGATCCGCTGTTGCTCGACGCGATCGAGGTGCAGCGGGGCCCGGCGGCGATCCGCTATGGCGGGAGCGCCGTCAACGGCGCGATCAACCTCATCGACAGCAAGGTACCCAAGGCGCTTCCCGATGGGGGGATCACCGGCGCTACCGAAGTGCGATATGGAACGGCGGATCAGGAAATGACTACCGCTGGTCGCATTACCGCCGCGTTGGGACCAATCGCACTTCACGCGGAAGGATCTTATTCAGATCGTGAGGATTACGACGTGCCGGACAGCTACGGTTCCGGCAGGCTTGCGGATTCCTTCGCTGAAAGCTCAAGCTATGCGATCGGCGCATCCTGGGTGACCGACACGGGCTATATCGGGGTGGCATACACACGGCAGGATGCTCAATATGGCCTGCCAGGACACAGTCACGCCAATGGCGTATGCCACCTGCACGGATATCCTTTTCCTGCGCCCGGCCGGATCGACCTGCATTGCATCGGACATGGCAACTACCAGAACCCGCTCACCAATCCCGACAGCGACACGGCGCTGATAGACCTGCGCAGCGAACGCGTCGACTTGCGCGGTGATTTCGTCGATCTGCTACCCGGCATATCCAATGTTCGGATCAGGGGTTCATATACCGACTATCAGCACGACGAAGTCGATGGCCCGATCCTGTACAGCCGCTATGCCAACGAGGTGTGGGATGGCCGAATCGAGCTAACCCACAAGCCCTTGTTCGGATTCACCGGCACTCTGGGTGTGCAATATACCGATGGCACATTCAGCGGGCTGAACCTGATCGACCTGCATGTGCCGCCTACCGCATCGTTCGGCTTTGCCGGCACGCAGGAGTATCGGACCGAGAATATCGGCCTGTTCCTCAGCGAGCGCCGCAGTTTTGGCCCCGTCGATATCGAAATCGCGGCGCGCAAGGACTGGAGAACCATCAAGACTCCAATTCCCGGCGAGTTCTACATCAATCTCGAGGAAGAATATTGGGGTTATTACATCGACAATTATGGCGACGACTGGCGTCAGGATGTCGAACGGGAGCGCCGGGAGTCCTTCATCGCGAGCAATCCCGATCGGAAGCATAACCCCTTCTCGATCTCCTTGGGTGCAACCTGGAATGTCACTGACGGATACTCGCTAGCGCTTTCGCTCGCGCAGACCGAACGCGCGCCCAATGTCCGCGAGCTGTTCGCCGACGGCAGCAGCCTGGCGACCAACAGTTACGAGGTCGGCCTGCTGGCGACGGGTTTCGTACAGGATTACCTTCCCGAAGACCTGTTTTCCTATGACGACGATGTCATGGAGCGGGCGCGGGCGATCAATCTGACCTTCCGCAAGGCGGGCGGACCGCTGGAGTTCGAAGTCGGCGCCTTCTATCAGGATGTCGACAACTACATCTTCGCGCACTTGCTCGAGACCGAATTCACCACCGGCCAGCGCCACGACTTCCTGCTCTACACCACCGCAGATGCCGAATTCTACGGCGTAGACGGGGAGGTCAGCTATCAGTTTGATGAGAGTTCGCAGGTGACCGTCTTTGGCGATTATGTCGCGACCAACCTTACAAATGATGACGACAATCTCCCGCGCATCCCGCCCGGTCGGCTTGGCGCACGCTACGCCTATGCAGCCGGTCCGATTTCTGGCGACATCGAATATTATCGCACGTTCGGGCAGGATAAGGTGGCGCTCTACGAGACGCCTACCGACGGCTATAACATGGTCAACGCCACCATCGCTTACACAATCGATATGGCTCGCGGCGCGGACCTGGAACTCTACGCTCGCGGCACGAACCTGAGCAACGAGCTTGCCTTCGTACACACGTCGTTCGTCAAGGATCAGTCGCCGCTGCGGGGGCGAAGCATCGTGTTCGGGCTGCGGACGCAATTTTAGAGAGTGCGTGGCGGCCGGCCACCATCGGCCGCCACTTGATGCCAGTCCATAGCGGCCGCTCTGTGCACCTCTCAACCCAGAAGCCGATCGTCAGCTATTGGCCAATCTTAAGTGTTAAGGTTAGAAAAGCCGCCGGTCGGCACCCGGTTAACTGGCCCAGCGTTTCGCCATTATTCGCCTCGATCGTGCCCTGGACGCTCAGCGCATAATCGCGGCCATTCTTGCGGAACGGCCAGACCGGTTCGGCCCGGCGAAAGTTGAAATTCAGACAATTGTTCAGCGCCCGGCATGGCTCCTTCGATGAGACACATGGTTATAAGCCCATTGCGTGAGCTGATCGTCTGGCATTGAGGAGCGAACACCTGCGAAAGCGCGCGTACTCATGGTGTTTGCGCTCCGTGCTTGAGCAGGATCACGACCGGTGCCTGTCCCGATCGCCATGACCGGCCTGTCCGATCCCTGCGCGGTGCGCCATTTGCAGAAGTTCGGAAAGATTGCGGGCGTCCAGCCTTTCCATAAGGTGCGCGCGATGGACCTCGACGGTCCGTGGACTGATTCCAAGGGTGCGCGCGATGCTCTTGTTCGTGCCGCCGTCGACGAGACCCAGCAGCACATCGCGCTCGCGGCGAGGCAGCCGAGCAAGTCGGTCATGAAGGTCGTGACGATCCTCCCCCACCTGTTCGAAACGGGACGGCAAGGCTTCGCAAGCGTGCCGAACCGCTTCGTCCAGGTCGTGGGACGTGACTGGCGCGAGGAGAAAATCAATCGCCCCCGCGCGCATCGTCGCGATGATCTCGTCACTCTCCGTCAATGCGTCGCCGATGAAGACTATCTGAAGATCCGCTGGACGGGCCGACAGGATGCGGGAGAGTGATGCTGCGGCAAGATCGATGCCCCGTATGTCGACGATGATGCAGCCCGGGTTCAGTACATCGGCCACATGCATCAGCGCCTCGGCCGATGAGAACCGCTTTATGCGGTGGTTTGATCGGACGAGCGCGTCATTCAGAGTTGGATCGGCAGCATTCGGATGCTGAATTAAATAGATCTGGATTTCCGGTGACACGTCTTCGACGATGCCGCCGATCCAGTCTTCCTGTCCGGGGCCGGCCGGGATCGCGAAGCAGGTCTCGCGTATCTGGAACCGTATGATGCCTTGTGTATCGACAAGACGGTAATGAAGCTTGCGCACAATGCCATGCGCGGCGTCTGCCCGCGCTTCAAGCAGACGTTGCCGGTCATCCTGGTGGACGGCTTGCAGCCAATCGCCATGCTCCTGTCCTGAGCTCTCCATGCCCCACAGGCGCTTGGCGGCAGGGCTCAGATATTCGACCGCGCCACTTGAGGCATGGGTGATCCAGAGCGCATGATGCGAATGCTCTGCAAAACGCTGGAAATGCGTGATTTCCAGGCCCGGCGCCGGCGACGCCCGCAAACCATCCGAAATATCCTCGACGACGACCATGGCGCCAGAGATACCCGATATGGTGGTGGAGGCGAGCGGCACGACACTCATCGAAAGGCGCACTTCCTTGCCGAGATCGTCGCGCAGATTGAATTCGACGGCCGGCATGACGATCTCGCCGGCCATCGCCTTCGTGACGGGATGCGCGAGGAGAGACAGCTGTGTCCCGTCATCAAGAAAACCGCGCCGGCAATCGGCCAGCAGGCAATCGAGAGACATGATGTCAGCGCCCATGTTGCGGCCAAATTGCGCGTTGGCATGGAGTAGCAGGCCATCGTCATCGAAGAGGCCAATGCCGACCGGAACGCGGTCGAGTATGTTAATCAGCTTTTCCGCACGGAGCTCGTCCGTTATTGGCCCACTCTCTCTCGCCATATCCGCTCCCTGATTGGCAGATGCGCGTCCCAGCTCTCTCAAGCTACGGTTGCTTGGCCGAAAAGGATGCAGTGGCTGATCCAGACCACTGAAAAATTATGAGCGAACTACGCACAACGTCCTTAAGGGCAGATCGTTGCTACGTGTCATCCCTTAGATATTGCGCGGAATAGGCAGCGACCGCTTCGTCCGTCACGCCTTTGATTGCTGGCCATGTTCGCACTGGTGGCGAACGTCTCCGGTCAGCCCATCGGAGGAAAGCGACATGAACGAAGATGAGGATCGGACCATCGATCGCCTGCGCGAGCATGGCGAGCGGCGCCAGCAGCGGCGCGAATTTTTCCGTGCGATCGCGGCCGTGGCGGGCGTTGCCGGGAGCATGCAGATGGCGATGACGATTGCGCCCGCCCATGCCCAGGCGACCGCCGTCAGCGATGCGGATGTGCTCAATTTTGCGCTGAATCTCGAATATCTGGAGGCGCAATTTTACGCCTATGCGGCAAGCGGCGTCGGCCTTTCCAACAGCGACCTGTCGGGCAGCGGCTCTCAGGGCGCCGTCAGCGGCGGGCGTCAGGTCAATTTCAGCGACCAGATTGTGGCCCAATATGCCCGGGAGATCGCAGCGGACGAACTGGCGCATGTCAAATTCTTGCGCGCGCAGCTCGGCAATTCGGCGGTCGCGCAGCCGGCCATCGACATCGGCGTGGGTCCCAACAGCGCCTTCTCCGCCGCCGCGCGCGCGGCTGGCCTCATCGGCGCAGGCGAGACGTTCGATCCCTACGCCAGCGACGAGAACTTCTTGCTCGGCGCCTTTATTTTCGAGGATGTGGGCGTAACCGCTTATAAGGGTGCCGCCCCGCTCATCACCAACGAGACCTATCTGGAAGCAGCTGCCGGCATATTGGCAGTGGAGGCTTATCATGCCGCGATCGTGCGGACGACGCTCTATGGCAAGGGCATCGACACGCCTGCGCTGCGGTCGTCGGCGGACAAGATTTCCGACGCACGCGACAGCCTGGATGGGGCGAGTGACCTCGATCAGGGCATCTCGCCGATCGGATCGGCGTCCAACATCGTGCCGCTGGACGACAATGGCATCGCCTACAGCCGCTCGACCGGACAGGTGCTCAACATCGTCTATCTCAACAACGCTGCGGTGAGCGGGGGCGGCTTCTTCCCGTCCGGCGTCAACGGTTCGATCCGCACCAGCGCCGCTAACTGAGCGGCCGTCCCAGCCTTTTAAAGGAACAAGATCATGGACCAGAATGATGCGATCATGGCCGCCCTCAGGGCCCGCGCACAGCGCCGCGAAGAACGCCGGCGCTTCTTCAAGGTCGCCGGGAGCGCCGCCGTCCTGGCGTCTGCCGGCAGCCTGTTGTCGGCATGCGACGACGACGACAAGACCACCACGCCGACGCCTACCCCCACGCCTACACCTCCGCCAAGCTTGACGGATGCCGACGTCCTGAATTTCGCGCTTCAGCTCGAATATCTGGAGGCGCAATTCTATACCTATGCCGTTACCGGCGAAGGACTGCCGGGCAGCCAGTTGACGGGAACCGGAACGCAGGGCGCAATCATGGGCGGCCGCAAAGTCACCTTCAGCGATCCTGTCGTCGCCCAATATGCGGCTGAAATTGCCGGGGATGAGGCCAAGCATGTCCTTTTCCTGCGCAATCAACTCGGCAGTTCGGCCGTGGCCCAGCCGGCGATCGATATTAGTGCGGGATCGACAAGCGCCTTCTCAGCGGCGGCGCGGGCGGCGGGCCTTATCAACGACAACCAGTCCTTCGATCCTTATGCCAATGACGAGAACTTCCTGCTCGGGGCGTTCGTGTTCGAGGATGTCGGCGTGACTGCCTACAAGGGCGCAGCTCCCCTGATCTCGAACAAGACCTATCTGGAAGCGGCTGCCGGCATTTTGGCGGCTGAAGCCTATCATGCCGGACTCATCCGCACGGTACTCTACCGCAAGGGGTTGGAAGCGCCCAGCCTGCGGACATCTGCCGACAAGATTTCCGATGCCCGCGACAGTCTCGACGGGTCTTCGGATCTGGACCAGGGCATCAGCCTATCCGACGGCAAGTCCAACATCGTGCCGACCGACACAGACGGCATCGCGTACAGCCGGTCCGCTGGCCAGGTTCTCAACATCGTCTACCTGGACAAGACCGCCAAGAGCGCGGGCGGCTTCTTCCCGTCGGGCTTGAACGGCAACATCAAGACCAGCGCTGCGAACTGACGCCCCGCAACGGACACGACGAGGAGCCGCCCATGTCCCCACCACCGCCCGCCGCCGACACGATCATCGATCCGGTCGCAACGGCCTATCAGCCAAGCCTGCCCGAATCCCATCGATCGGTCGGCGTGCCTGGCGGGGTGGGGCAGTTTTGGCGCAAGCTCGGCGCCTTTGCGGGGCCGGGTTACCTTGTCGCCGTGGGCTATATGGACCCCGGCAACTGGGCAACCGACATCGCGGGCGGGTCGGCTTTCGGCTATACTTTACTGTCAGTCATTCTCTTTTCCAATCTGATGGCGATGCTGTTGCAATCGCTCGCCGCCCGGCTCGGCATCGTTACCGGGCTGGACTTGGCGCAGGCCTGTCGCCAGCATTACAGCCGGCCGGTCCGTATCTTCCTGTGGCTGATGTGCGAGATGGCGATCGTCGCCTGCGACCTGGCCGAGGTGATCGGCACGGCCATCGCCCTGCAACTTCTGTTCGGCATCCCGCTCGTGCTCGGTATCTGCATCACCGCCGCCGACGTGCTGCTGATCCTGATGCTCCACCAGCGCGGCTTCCGTCAACTGGAAGCCTTTGTCGTCGCGCTGCTGATCGTCATCGCCGTCTGCTTCGCGATCGAACTGGTCTTTTCGCAGCCCGATATGGCCGCCGTCGCGAAGGGATTCATACCCACGGCGCAGATCGCCACCAACCCGGCGATGCTCTATATTGCGATCGGCATCCTTGGCGCGACAGTGATGCCGCACAACCTTTATCTCCATTCCTCGCTGGTGCAGACCCGCCGGTTCGACCGGACACGCGGCGGCATTCGCGAAGCGATCCGCTTCGCCACCATCGACAGCACGGTGGCACTCGGTTTCGCCTTTTTCATCAATGCCGCGATCCTGATCCTCGCGGCGTCCGCCTTTCATGCGAACGGACGAACCGATGTCGCCGATATCCATCAGGCTTATGATCTGCTGACCCCGGTGCTGGGCGCGGCTGGCGCGAGCGCATTGTTTGCGACCGCTTTGCTCGCATCGGGCCAGAATTCGACGGTGACGGCGACGCTCGCCGGCCAGATCGTCATGGAGGGCTTTGTCGACTTCAAGGTCAGCCCGTGGGTCCGTCGCCTTGCGACCCGGTTGATGGCGATCGTGCCCGCTGTGATCGTCGCCATCCTCTATGGGCAAAGCGGCACCACCACGCTGTTGATCTTCAGCCAGGTCATCCTCAGTCTCCAACTGCCCTTCGCGGTCGTGCCGCTGGTGCGCTTCACCAGCAACTCCAAGCTGATGGGCAGTTTCGTCAACACGGCATGGATCAAGGCCATCGCCTGGGGCGTGTCGGCAATCATCATTATCCTCAATCTCAAGCTGCTCTCTGAATTTGTCTGACGCCAAAGGAGTTTAAAAATGGATCGTTTCGACAACTTTACCGGTATCGCCATCTCGCGCCTGACCAACCCTCGCAAGCTGATGGTGGGATGTTGCATCCTGCTACTTGCGCCTATTCTGACTGTCGGGACGATGATGTGATTCCGATCGACGCAAGGTTTTTCCTTGCGTCATGGGTCCGATGTCGGCCCAATGCGTTATGCTGTCCATGAAACCCGAAGGGAGCGGGACAGCGGATGCAGGATGGGGCCGAAAACGAAATGCAAGCGGCCCGACAGCAGCTGGTTGAAGCCATGGCGGATGCGGCGTCCGGCGAGACATCTGCGGTAAAGACGATCTATGACATGACCTCGGCGAAACTCTTCGGAATATGCCTGCGTATCTGCGGCGATCGGGAGGCTGCGGAGGATGTGTTGCAGGACGTCTATGTGAAGGTGTGGCGCCGGGCAAGTTCGTTCGATCCTGCCAAGGCCAGTCCGATCAGCTGGATGGCAGTGATCGCGCGTAACGCCTCTATCGACTGGTGCCGGCGCGAGACGCGTCATGCAGACTCCTCGGATGACACCCTGATGATGGCCATTGATGATGCGCCTCTGGCAGATACCCGGCTGGAGCAGGTCGAGATGCGTGCGCGGCTGATGGCCTGTCTGGAGAATCTGAGCGCTGACCAGTCTGGCGCCATCCGCCTCGCGTTTCTCGAGGGGCGGACGTATCAGCAATTGTCGCAGGATCAGGGAACGCCAGTTGGAACACTCAAAAGCTGGGTCAGGCGCGGCATCGCGCAATTGAAGGCGTGCCTTGGTGATGACTGAACCCACGCCGCCCGAACAGGATCTGCTCGCGGCCGAGCTGGCTCTTGGCCTGCTGGACGGGACGGAACGCGCGGAGGCGCTGCGCCTGTGCCTGTCCGATCCGGCCTTTGCGCGAGCGGTCGATGCGTGGAGCATCCGCCTGTCGCCCTTGCTGGATAGCGTGCCCCCTGTGGTGGCGCCCGAACGCGCATGGCATGCGGTGGCCGCGCGCATCGGTGCAGTGCCTCAGCTTGCAAATGATGCGACCGTTCGCCAGCTGAGGCATTGGCGTCGCGGGGCGCTGCTACTCGGTGGGATCGCGGCTTGCCTCGCCCTTTTCCTCGTGGTCCGCCCGGCCAAGATACCTGGCTCACCTAGCGTTGGCGTGTCACAACTCGCCGACGCCAGCGGTGCCGCGATATTGGGTGTCGCCTATGATCGTCAGCATGGGACGTTGCGACTCAGTCAAACGTCCATCGGGACGGCGACTAAGATGCCAGAACTCTGGATTATCCCTTCCGACGGCAAGCCACGATCGCTCGGCCTGCTGGCGCAGGACACAAAATCGATCCACGTCAGCCGGGAAATGCAGATCTTCTTCGAAAATGGCGCCACTCTGGCGATCACGCTGGAAGATCCCGGGACCGCCCCGCATGAGGCGCCCAGCTCCACACCGATCCTGACCGGCAAGATCACCGATATCTGACCGGCAGGAGCATCCGTCTGACTCCTCATGACGTAACTTCGTCGCATCTCCCGCAGAAGGGAATGCGCGAAGCAGAACATACCCGACATGGCTTTTTCATTTCATCGCCACGTGGCGAGCATCGGCGCTCTTCTCTTATCGTCGGCGGGGGCCTGACCACGCAGGCCAAAAATCCCATGGTCGGCCGCGCCGCCATATATCCCACGAAGACGGTTATAGACAATGTGGTCAACTTGAAGGACCACAACACTGGTCGCGGCGATCACGGCAACGGGAGTTGGCAAAGCCCTGTTGTCAGTGGAAGCCATAATTTACCCTTGACCTTTATGTTACAGTATATCATCTCCAGTACAGCAAGGGCAAGGAATGCCCAGCGCTGATGGGAGTCGGGCATGGCCGTCAATACGCAAGGACAACGACTATTTGACGGTATCGCGATCGGCGCCTCGATCCTCTGTATGATCCATTGCCTTGTCCTGCCTGTTTTGATCGTCCTGCTGCCGACCCTCGCCGCCTTTTTCATGATGCCCGAAGACTTTCATGTCTGGGCGCTCGCGCTTGCCGTCCCCACTAGCGTCCTGGCCCTGGCGACCGGCTATCGCCGCCATCGCAGGATCAGGCCAACGATCATCGCGCTGCCGGGGCTCGGCCTGCTGGCCTTCGGTGCTTTGCTGGCGCCCACCGAGAGCACGGAAACCATGTTGTCTGTTGCTGGCGCACTGCTCCTTGCCATCGGACATGCCCTCAACTGGCAGTCAATGCATGATAGCGGCGCACCGCAGAGAGGAAGCCGGACCTTATGAAACCGCCGCTTATTGCCCGCAATTACGAGGAATGGAAACATTGCATCACGGTCTTGTGCCGCATTCCGCTGACGCCCGCTTTCTTCGAAGCGCGCATCGCGGCGCTCGCCGATCCGCGTGATTATGGAACGGTGCGCTTTGTCGAAACCTGGGGAGAAGCCCATCTTGAGCGGGTAAAAGCCTGGTTTCTTGAGGCCCGCGCCGAACTTGCTGCCGGGGGCGCTTCATGAGCGCGCTTTTCGCCGGTCCCCAGTCGCTGATTCCGGTGTCGGTGCTGACCGGCTTTCTCGGCAGCGGCAAGACCACGCTGCTCAATCATCTGGTCAATGCGCCGGAGATGCGCTGCGCGCTTGTCGTCATCAACGAGTTTGGCGCGGTCAGCCTCGACCATGATCTCATCACCCGGTCGAGCGATGACCTGGTGGTGGAAATGATGGGCGGATGCCTGTGCTGCACGATCCGCGGCGATCTGCTGCGGACGCTGCGCGATGCACCTTGGCGATTCGCGCGCGAGGGCAAATGCTGGTTCGACCGCGTGGTCATCGAGACGACGGGCCTTGCCGATCCAGCGCCGATCTTGCACACGCTGATGACCGATAGCCACCTGGCGACGCTCTATCGGCTGGACGGGGTGATCGCGACGGTGGATGCCGCCGCCGCCATGGCGACGCTCGACGCGCAGGAGGAGGCGATCAAACAGGCCGCCATGGCCGATCGCATCCTGCTGACCAAGACCGACCTTGTCACAGGCGATAAGCGAGTGGCAATTGAGCAACGACTGCGCGCACTCAATCCCGCCGCACCGATCATTCCGGTCAGCAATGGAGAGGCCGATCCCCGCTCGCTATTCGATGCGGGCCTCTACGATCCTGCGACCAAAACGAACGACGTCCAACGCTGGCTTCAGGCCGAGGCTTATACGGACGATCATCACAGGCATGACCACCATCACCATCAAAACCTGAACCGCCATGACGATCATATCCACGCCACCTGTCTGATGTTTGACGAACCGCTTGATGCCGAAGGCTTCGAGCGATGGCTGGAGATCCTCACCATGTTCAAGGGGGCAGACATCCTGCGCATCAAGGGGATCGTCAACCTGATCGGGGAGCCGAAGCCCGTCGTTATCCACGGCGTCCAACATATCTTCCATCCACCGGTGCTGCTCGATGCCTGGCCATCGGATGACAGGAGGACGCGGCTGGTTTTCATCACGCGCGACATACCCGCTGAAGAACTGCGCGATACGCTGGCGCTGCTTACCAGCGGCATCGAACGCTACAGGCTGGCGGGCTATGTCGAGGATCTGCTCAACGACCGCGCGCCCGCCCTCAGTTCCGGGAGCATCGGATCATGACGATGTTCGCCGCACGCACGGGCGTCGAGCAGGTCGAACTCGGCCATGATCTCGCGCCGCGCTTCGATGCGGAAGGGCTGATGCCCGCGATCGTCGTCAATGCCGACGACCAGATGGTTTTGATGCTTGGCTATATGAACGCCGAAGCGTTGGAGCGGACATTACGGACGCGCCAAGCGCATTTCTGGTCACGCAGCCGCCGCGCCTTGTGGCGCAAGGGTGAACATAGCGGCTTTAGGCAGAGGGTCGATCATGTGCTGGTCGATGACGATCAGGATGCGCTGATCCTGATGGTGACGATCGATGGGCCGGGAAGCTGCCACGTCGGGTTCCGATCCTGCTTCTATCGCGAAGTCGACCTCGACATGCTCCCGGATAAAAGTCCGGTCAGACTGCGTCGCATCGAGCGCGAGGCTGCATTTGACGCGAAGACAGTCTATGCTGGCCTGCCAAATCCTACGCGGCTGTGATCATGCGAGCTGCGCCCCTTTCGCTCCACACAGCCGATAGTAAATTTCGCTTGCCCGTGCGGCGAACACCAGAAGATCTGGACGCGCTCATCCTCGACCTCCTCGCTCGATCGAACCGGCCGATCAGCGCCTACGACATTTCCCATCGGTCCATGGACGTTGGCCGGCCGGTCGTGCCCAACCAAGTGTATCGGACGCTCGCGCGGCTGATCGAACGGGGCTTGGTCCATCGGGTGGAATCGCTTTCAGCCTATATGCTGAGGCAGCAATCCTTCGACGGATGCATGATCTGCGATCAGTGCCATACGGTCCAACTCCTGTCTAATCCGGAGGTCATTTCCGGGCTTGAGGATTGTGCACAGCGGCTGGGTTTTGCCATCGAGCGGACCGTTGTAGAACTGCACGGGCATTGCGGGGATTGTGAGGCCAATATCCGCGCCACTGGCGACCATGAGGCAGCGCTGGCTTTGCCAACTGTCTCTTCATCACCCATCGTTGGAGTTTGAACGTGCATCTGCTTGCCTGTACTGCCCCTATTGCCATGCTGATATCCCCGCTCTCCACCGCCGCCGCTGCACCGGCCGCCGCCTTGGCTGACCAATCGACCAACCCGTTGCTCGGCGAATGGACGACCCCTGACGGGGTGCCGCCCTATGACCGAATCCGACCAGAGCATTACGAGCCTGCATTCGATGCCGCCCTTGTCGCCGCCCGTGCCGACTATCGGCGCATCTCCGACAATGCCGCCGTGCCTACCTTTGCCAACACGATCGAGGCGATGGAGGGCGCCGGTCGCCCGCTCGGCCGCATCGCCAGCGTCTTTTTCAACGTCGCGTCCGCCGACGCGACCGACGCGATCCAGGCGATCGAGGAGCGCGTCACGCCAAAGCTGACCCGCCTTTCGAACGAGACCTTCCTTGACCAAAAGCTTTTTGGCCGGGTCGACCGGATGTGGAAAGCGCGCGCCACGCTTGGCCTCGACCCCGAACAGGCGCGCCTGCTGGAAGAAACCCATGAGAAGTTCGTCCGCGCCGGCGCGGCATTGCAGCCGGCCGCACGGGCGCAAGTCGCAGCGATCAACGAGGAGTTGGCAAAGCTGGGCGTTGAATTCGGACAGAAGCTGCTGGCCGACCAGAAGGCGAACGACGTTCTCCTGACGGCCGACGACGTTGCCGGTTTGCCGGGCGACCAGCGCCGCGCCGCAGCGATCGCGGCGAAGGCGGCTGGGCGCGAGGGGGGCTACCTCTTTCCCGCCACGCGATCGGCCGCGGAGCCGTTTTTGACGGCGTCGCCCAATCGGTCGGCGCGCGAGCAGATCTGGCGCGCCTTCGTAATGCGCGGCGACAACGGCAATGCGAACGACACCAATGCCATCATCGCGAAGCTGGTCACGCTCAGGATCAAGCGGGCGAAACTGCTCGGTGCACAGAGCCACGCCGAATTCGTGCTTGAGGACCAGATGGCTAAAACGCCAGAAGCGGCGATGGACCTGCTGATGAAGGTCTATCGCCCCGCATTGGAACGCGCGAAGGAAGAATTGCGCGATATCACCGCCCACGCCGCCAGGGATGGGATCAGCACGGTCGAACCTTGGGACTGGCGCTATTATGCCGAACAAGTGCGCAAGGAACGCTATGCGCTCGATGAGGCTGCGATCAAACAATATATGCCGCTCGACGGCTGGGTGGCAGCGCTGTTTGATACCACAAACAAGCTCTACGGCATCACTGCGCACGAGCGGAAGGACGTACCCGTCTATGCCGACGGCGTGCGGGTCTGGGAGTTGCGCGAGGCGGACGGGCGCAAGATCGGCCTGTTCTACGCCGATTGGTTCGCGCGGCCGACCAAGCGCCCGGGTGCCTGGATGAACAGCCTGCGGGACGAGAATAGCCTGTTCGGCGAGCAGGCGATCGTCGTCAATAACCAGAATATCGTGCCGCCCGCCCCGGGCCAGCCCGCGCTGATCTCAATCGATGAGGCCGAGACCCTGTTTCACGAGTTCGGTCACGGCCTCCACGGCCTGCTCAGCAAGGTGCGCTATCCCAGCCTGTCGGGAACCGCCGTCTCGCGCGACTTTGTGGAGTTTCCAAGCCAGGTCTATGAACATTGGGTGATGCAGCCGCAGGTACTGCGCAAATATGCGCGCAACGCGGCGGGCGAACCCATGCCAGAGGCAATGATGCAGTCCCTGATCAAGGCGCGGACATTCAATCAGGGCTATCTGACGGTCCAGCAACTCTCCTCCGCGATCCTGGACATGCGGTTGCATTCGCTGACCAGCCTGCCCGCGAATTTCGATGCCCGAACATGGGAGGCGGCGCAGCTCAAGGATCTCGACGTGCCGGAGGAAATTGGCATGCGGCATCGGCTTGCCCATTTCAGCCATATCTTCGACGGCGGCTATTCGGCGGGCTATTATGCCTACACCTGGGCGGAAGTCATGGATGCCGACGGGTTCGAGGCCTTCACGGAAGCGGGCAACATCTTTGATCCAACCCTCGCTGCAAAGCTGCGCCGGGAGATTCTGGAGCGTGGTAACACGCGTGACCCGGTCGAAAGCTATACGGCGTTTCGAGGCAGGATGCCGTCGCCCGACGCGCTGCTGCGAAACCGGGGATTGGAATGAGAGCGCGAATGTCGGATGAGGAAAGATGCGCCCCGGCAAAGATGCATCGGCGTGGATTTGCGATCAGCATGGCGACGGCGCTGGGCGGGCTGGCGATCGCGGGCTGCGCTGAACGCACGTCTCTTTTGACCGGCGCGGCTACGCCATCGGCGGGCTATGGCCCTACCCTTCCTGACCCTGCCGGATTGCTCGATCTGCCTGCAGGCTTTTCCTACCGCGTTGTCTCTCAATTCGGTGAGGCTATGAGCGACGGCCACGCCGTGCCCGACCGTGCCGACGGCATGGGCTGCTTCGCACTGCCTGGCGGACGTCACGCGCTGGTGCGCAACCATGAACTTTCACCGAACGGTATCGACCAGGGCGCCTTGCGCGGGGCGGCGGGCGATCTGCTCGCCTACGACCGGCTGAGCGACGGTCGCGCGCTTCCCGGAGGCACGACGACGATCGTTATCGACGATGCGAGCGGCCGGGCAGTTTCGCAGCATCTGAGCCTCGCTGGCACGATCCGCAACTGCGCGGGTGGTATCACGCCGTGGGGCAGTTGGTTGAGTTGCGAGGAGGACCTCACCAAAGCGGGGAATGGGGTCGGCCAGGATCATGGCTGGGTGTTCGAAGTTCCGGCAACGGCGCGGGGGCTGGTCGATCCGCAGCCGATCCGCGCCATGGGCCGCTTCAATCATGAAGCCGCGGCAGTCGATCCACGTACCGGTATCGTCTATCTGACCGAGGATCGCGATGATGGGCTGCTCTACCGCTATGTGCCTGATCGTCCTGGCAGGCTCATGGCGGGAGGGCGCCTCCAGGCCTTGGCGCTGCTAGATCCCGCGCGAACCGACAGCCGGAACTGGGCCGGCACCGACGTGGTGGAGGGCGACTGGTTGGCTGTCCGCTGGATCGACCTCGATGGGACCGATGCTCCAGACGACGATCTGCGCCAACGCGGCAATCAGGCGGGTGCGTTGCGGTTCGCGCGGGGCGAAGGGATCCACTGGGGCGATGGCGAGCTGTTCTTCTGCTGCACTTCGGGGGGCGCGGCGAAATTGGGGCAGATCATGCGGCTGCGGCCCGGACGGTCGGGGGATCGGCTCCAGCTCTTCGTCGAATCGCGCGGCAAGGCAATGCTCAACTTCGGCGACAATCTGACGGTGGCGCCCAATGGCCATCTCGTGGTGTGCGAGGATCAATATACCAAGGTGGTCGCCAACCGGCTGATCGGCGTGACGCCGGGCGGCGCGACCTATGTGCTGGCCGCCCTGACCGCACAGACCGAGCTTGCGGGTGCCTGCTTCTCGCCTGATGGCAGAACCCTTTATGTCAACGCTTATAGTCCGGCCAAGACCTTGGCTATCACCGGGCCGTGGATGCGTATGGCCTGAAGGGAATCTTTAATACGACCCTTGGCTTTGGCTTTGTGCATGGGCCTTGCATCTGCACTGGCCAGTGGCTGGAGGCGCCTTTGCTACCGCTCGCCCCAAATTGCAGCATCCTGCCTTCTGGTGCCCCGCTCGTTAAAGACCTGTTTGCTTTGCGATCAGGCACATAGCGCATTTGGGTCAGCAAAGATCGCCCTAATGGGTTTATTGTTGCGCCATTTCGGCCGGGGCGGGATCAGCCTTGAAACGTGAGGCGAACACGGCCTTGGCTTTTTCCAGCTCGGCCGCCTTCTCTCGGTCATAGCGTGCCAACGCTTCCTCCTGCGCCGCGAGCTGTTGCTCATAGGTCAAGCCAGTATAATCAATCGCGGCCAGAATGTCCGCTTCCCCGAAGCCATATCCATGCATGTCGCACGCCATCGCCGGCATCGCGACGAGCAGCAATACGCCAGATGCCATTTTAAACATGATTGAAACTGGACCACGCATGGATCTTGTCCTTTCAATGCCGCTCAAATCTCGCGGCTCTCCTGCATCTGGTAGAAAATGCCACTTTCGTCCTCGCCGCTCAGGATCAGCTGTCCTTCAAAGGACTGAACGCCCGATCGTACCGCGATGGGGGAATTCGTCCTGATCTCGATGAATTGGTTGGGCGCAGGATTCAGGTGGAACGGGCAGTCAGGTGGATAGGCGAGCAGAACGAAATGCGTCTGCTTGGGGCTGTTTTGAAGCGGCATGACATAACCACTGACCTTGATCCGCTTGCCGTTGAGTGCCTTTACCTTCTGCGAAAAGGCGGGCTTCGAATAGATCGTGCCGGTTTGGCGTCGCTGGATTTCCTTTGTCGATTCAAGCACCGTCCAGGATATGCCTCCTGGCGGCGCGGCGGCCGGTTTCCATACCGACTCGGACGGTTTCAAATTATCGGGACGCTGCGCGACCGCCGTCGGCGCGATCAGGACCGCCACCGCCACGACATGGCACAAGAATAAAGCTGCGACGCGCAACACATGTCTCCGATCAGATATGAGATATCGTGATATTCCGACATGACGAAGTCAAGCTGGGTTCCCGCCATTCGCCCCAGCCCTTCGCGCAAAATCGCGGCGGTTCATCATGTCTCAGCCGGGACGCGCGTTGACGAGACGATAGAAGATGCCACTCTCATCATAGCCGGTTAGCTGAAGCGTGCCGGTAACCACATGCACCTTGCTCTCATCGGTCGGAAAGGGGACCGCGGCTTTGATCTCCATGAACTGGTTCGGCAGCGCGTGCATGTGAAACGGACAGCCTGGGGGATAGCCGAGTAACACCCAATGTTTCTGCTGGCGGCCATTTTCCAGCGGCATCATCCAGCCAGCCACCTTGACCTGCTTACCGTTGAGCGCCTTCACCGCGGCCGGGAATGTCGGCTTGGTGAAGATCGTCATCGTCGCTTCGTCCGTGCGATCGTTGAGCTTGGTCTGCTGCAACAGGGACCAGGGCGTGCCGCCCGGCGGCGTTTTTGCCGGTTGCCAGACATCTTTCGCTGGCGCCGGTTTGCCCAGCTGCATGGCGGCGCCAGCAGGAATGGACATAGCGAATAGGATCGCGGCCAGAAACGGAAGGCGCATCGTCAAAATTCCTAGCTTGAGCGGGAAAGAGTATCCGCGAGATCAAGGCGGAACACACGAATGGCGGGAATTATCGCCGCCACAAAGCCGATGCCTAGCACCGCAAGGACGATGCCCCATTCGCCCGGTAGGAGGGCGAGCGGATCAAAGCCCAAGTCTCTGAGCTGCGCGAAATTAGCGCGCGCGAGCGCCAGGATGCCGTGTCCCAGGACGAGACCTGCGATGGCGCCGATCGCGGCAATGAGCAGCCCTTCAACGACGATCGTGCCAAAAACCTGCACGCGGCTCGCTCCCATGACCCGCAGCAGCGCAAGGTCGCCCTCACGCGCCGATGCCGCCGCCAGGAGCGCGACGAAAATGGAAAGCCCCCCGGTCGCTGCGAGCAACCAGGCGAAAAGCTGCGCCCCATCGATGCCGACCCCCAGTAGCGAGAGCAGGCGCGCGGTCTCTATTGCCGGCACCGCTGCCTGCATGTTGGTCTGGCGGTTGATCATGGACGGGATGCGCACCGCGCCGAAAGCGGACTTGTAGGACACAAGCAGCGCGGTGATTTCTGGCTTCATTTCCTCATGTTCTGTCAGGCTGGCGGCCTCGTGCTCGTACTCGTGCTCATCCTGATGCGCGCCGGCCTCGTGATGGCCCGTATCTTCGCCCTCATGGGCTTGCGTGCCATGATGATCGTGGTCGATGCCATGCGCGTCCCAAACGCTCTCGACCGGGGTGAGGATCAACCGATCCATAACAGAGCCGGTGGGGGCAAGTATGCCGACAGTCGTAAAGGGCGAATGTTCATGCTCTCCGGCCGCCCCGTCCGCGACCAGTCCGTGCGATCCGACGAAGCGCTGGCCGAGATCCATGCCTAGCTCCTGCGCCACGCGCGCGCCGATCACCACCTCTTGCGCCTTGCCGAACATCCGCCCTTTGGCGAGCTTTGCATTCTGTAGCGTCAAATAGGACGGCTCGGTGCCGACGATGCGATAGCCCCGGAAATTGTCACCCATGGCGAGCGGTATCGCCTGACGCACCGAAGGATCGCGGCGCAGGAGGGCAACGCTCTCGAGCGGGATATTTCCGGTTGGTGTATCCATTTGGTAGATGCTGGACAGGATCAGCTGAAGCGGCGATCCCTTGGCGCCGACCACAAGGTCTATCCCTTGCGCATCGCGTTCGAAACGCTCGCCAAGCTGCGTCGAGACCGACAGCAGCATGACGAGTGTGGCCACCGCCAGCGCCAGCAGCAGAATGTTGAGCGCCGTCATCAGCGGACGATCGCGCAGATAAGCGAGGGCAAGGCGGATCATTGGACCGTTGTCCCTGCCGGAACGAGGCTGACGGTGCGCGGGATCAGCGCCTTGAGCCGTTCATCATGCGTGGCGATGAGCAAGGTCGATCCATTGCGGTCGGCCGTTTCGAGCAGAAGGGAAGCCACCCGACGGGCATTGTCGTCATCCAGCGCCGAGGTGGGCTCGTCCGCGATCAGCAGCCGTGGCTTGCCAACCAGTGCGCGCGCGATCGCCGCCCGCTGCGCCTCGCCCTGGCTCAGCAGCCGCGGCTTGGCCGAAGCCCGGTGGCCGACGCCGACCTGATCCAAAAGGGCATCTATATTATCGTCGTTAGCGGGATGCCCACTTAAACGGCTCGCAAGGCGCAGATTGTCGCGGACGGTCAGTGCCGAAACCAGTCTCAGCGACTGGAAGATAAGCCCGATCTTATCACGCCTCAGTCGGTCGCGAGCAGCCGCGCCTTGTCCGGTCATCGGTTGGCCATCAATGATGATGCTACCCTGATCGGGTTCCAGCAAACCCGAGATAGCATGGATCAGCGTCGTCTTGCCCGACCCTGACGGTCCTAGAAGCAGATGGTGCTCGCCCTCATTCAGCTCGAGCGCCAATTTACAGAGAACCGGTCGTTTATCATACCGATGTTCCAACGCTTGTACGACCAAGATAGGATGGGCGGACATTGTCTGAATCTCCCGTGCCGCACCCCCGCGGCCACAGCAACAAAAACGATATATCGTTACACGCCCGTCGTACAAGGCTTGTTTTCGCTGGAATATGGAAGGAAATCTCGCGTCGCGTTGGTTGCTCAGAATGGCAGGGAGGGCAAGACTGCGATTACTCGCACTTTGCGGCGGACGGGCGGTCTTTGCCAGACCGCGCGCATATCAGGACCCCGTTCGCGCCTTTTAGCAGCGCCTTCGTCATTTCCACTATGGCTAGTTCTTCACGGATAAACCCTTCGGAAAAGCGCATTGAGACAAGGGTCCGAAGTTTGAAGGCTGATCGCGCTGGGCTGATGTCGTCCATCCACGACTTTCCAGCGCGACCGATCATATGGTGGTTCAGTCTTGAATGATGGGCAGCCAGACGGCGCTGGCCGCGTCGCCGCCCCGGTGGATCGTCTCGGTCGCCTTCATATAGTCTTCGGGCTTGGCCTCCATGATCGAGTTCACCCAGCTTTGCGGGTTGCGGTCGTAGAGCGGAAACAGGCTGGATTGCACTTGCACCATGATCTTATGGCCCGGCAGAAAGACATGGTCGACATTGGGCAGCGACCATTGGAAAGCATAGGTTTTCCCCGGCTCCAGCGGCGCGGGAGTGGAGAAGCCGTGGACATAGCGACCGCGGAAAATCTCGATGCCGATGCCCAGCTGGTAGCCCGCCATGGCTGGATTGGCGGAGTTCTCCTGAGGATAGACGTCGATCAGCTTGACGACGAAATCGCTGTCGCGCCCTGTGGTCGCAGCCCGCAGATCGACCTTGGGCGCCCCCTTGACATGCACGGGCTTGTCGAGCGTGCCGGTTGTGTAGCTGAGCACATCCGGACGACCGTCGACGAAGCGCTGGTCATGCACCAGCCAGGTTCGCCATTCCTCACCCTGCATATGGACCGGGCGCGGCAGCATCGGCACGGGCTTGGCAGGATCAGAGACATAGCTGTCACTGCCTGCCTCCGGCCTGGTCCAGGACAAGCCGAAATTGCTGCCGAGGTAAAGCGGCGTCGGCGTGCCCGCCGGCCATTGCTGGGACACCTCCCACTGATTTGCGCCGGTCGCATAGGTCAGCACGGGAGGGGTCGTGCATGGTGGCGGATTGGATTTGAGATGGCAGTCCAGAAAAGGCTTCATGTACCGCGTGCGGAACTGCAGCCCCGTGTCGCCTTCCCATTGCAACGGGCCAAGGGCGCGGGCTTCATAATTAACCTGGCTATGCCGCCAGGGACCGATGACGAGGCTGACCATGTCATTGGCCGCGTCCTGCTTTTCCAGCGCCCGGTAGACAGCCGGGGCGCCATAGCTGTCTTCCTGGTCCCACTGGCCGACAACCAGCATGGTCGGAACCGTCAGCTTTCTCTTCTCCAGCAGCTTGTCGACCGCCTGCCCCTGCCACCATGCGTCATAGCTGGGATGCTCCAGCACCTTGCGCACCACCGGCAGGTCCAGCAGGCCGTATGCGCGGGCATAGTCGGCCGCTGACCCCGCCTCCAGATAGGCGCTATATTCGTCGCCCGTCCCCTTGGGCACTGCCCCGCCGCCCTTCTTCACCGTCTGGCCCAGGTCATAATCGAAGCCGAAGGTGCGGAACGCGCCGTTGTGGAACCAGTCGTCGCCCATCCACCCGTCGACCATCGGGCTTTGCGGCACCGCGGCCTTGAGCGCCGGATGCGGGTCGATCAACGCCATGAGCGACGTGAAGCCGAGATAGGAGGAGCCGGTTATGCCGACCTTCCCGTTGCTCTCCTTCACATTCTTCACCAGCCAGTCGATCGTGTCATAGGCGTCGGTGGCGTGATCGACCTTGGTCGGGTTGAGCGGGCCGCGCAGCGGGCGGTTCATGACATAGTCGCCCTCCGACCCGTCAAGGCCGCGCACATCCTGATAGACCCGGATATAGCCGTCATTGACGAACTCCGCGTCCATTACGGGCAGGATCTCCTCGATCTTCTGGCTGCGGTTGCGGCTGGTCGATTTGTCGGCATTATAGGGCGTGCGGCTCAGCAGGATCGGCGCATCGCTCACGCCCTTGCGATACACGATAACGGTGTAGAGCTTCTTCCCGTCGCGCATCGGGATCATCACCACTTTGCGCACATAGTCGGCCTGCGGGCGAACCCAGTCATAGGCCTTGACCTGCTCATTCATCATCGTGTCGGTCAGCGGCGGCCGCTGCATCGGCGCTGCGGCGCCCCCCAGTACCCATCCGCAAAGGGACAGGCATAGTGCGCCGGCCAAGCGGTGACGAAAGGAAACTTTCAAATTGTTGTTATGCATCATCTTTGCTGTCCTTCCGTCACGATGCGCCATCTTATGCGGCTTCTCGCCCCTTATTGCCCGGCTTGGTCGCGACCGCCAGATGCGCCGTCCCCGGCATGCGGATGAGATCGCCATCGCGCCAAGGATCCAACATGGTTTGCGCCTGCGCGATGACGGCGCCGCGCTCGCTTTCGCTCAGCCCGGCGATCAAAGGGTTTGAACCGATCATCGCGCTGTCATGGGTCAATATGCCCGCTGGCAGCACAATGTCATGAGTCCGGCTGTGCAGCGTGACGTGCGCCAGCCCTGCTGCTTCGCACGCGGCAATAATGCAATCGCCCTCATGCAGCGCCATCATGCCAGGCATATCCATGTCGATCGCAATGTCTGGCCATAGGGCCAGCCGCGCCTGCGCCAATAGCTGGTTCGGACCAAATCCATAGGGATTGGCCGCTACCCCAAGGACGGCGAGGCCGCCGGGGCGCAGCACGCGCGCCATTTCGGCAAGGCCCGCCCGCCAATCAGGGAAAAGCGGCACGCCGAAAACCGAGCAGACGCGGTCAAACGAGTCTGCGGGCAGATCGAGCGCCTGACCGTTCATCTGCCGCGCCGTAATGGCAAGTCCATCAGACCGGCCAGCGAGCCGATCAATCATCGTCGCGGAAAAATCGATGGCGGTCACCTGCGCGCCTTCTGCCGCTGCGGCGAGCGCCAGCGCGCCGGGCCCCGTCGCGATATCAAGCAGGGACATGCCTGTTTCGATCTCGGCCAGCGCCACGGCATCGCGGCAAAATTGTGCGGTGAATGGTTCCGCGCCCACGATGTAGGCATCCGCCGTCTCGTCCCAATAGGCAGCGGTTTGAATGGGTTGCGCCACGTCAGCGCGCCTTGAGTTCAGCGACCAGAGCGGGCGCGGGATAGAGTTTTTCCAGCGCCTCCTGCACCGCATCGGTCGACACGACCACGGTGCGGTTCAACACCGGATCATATCCATAATTGCCGCCCAGCGAATGGATGTTGCCGTCAAAGGCCGCGCCGATCACCGCACCGCTCCGGTCGATGACGGGACTGCCGGAATTGCCGCCGATAATGTCGTTGGTGGTCACGAAATCATAGGTCGTGGCGGGATCGATCGCCTTGCGGTTGGCGGCGAAGGCGGTCGGCAGGTCGAACGGTGCGTTCCCGGTCGCGCGGTCGAATGTGCCCCCCATGGTCGTGGCATAGGGGACGGCCTTGCCCCGTTCGGTCCAGCCTTTCACCTGTCCATAGCTGATCCGCAGAGTGAAGGTCGCGTCGGGGTAGAGCGCGTTGCCATAGGCCGCAAAGCGCGCCTCGGCGAGCTTGCCCCCGGCAGCCGTCAGAGGTCCCTGATAATTTTCGTCCACTTGGCGCTTGAGAGCGCGCTGGCGCGGTTCGAGCTTGAGGGCATATTGAATCAGCGGATCCTTTGACGCCTCAATCGCCTGCAACCCGCCATCCCAGAGCTGACGACGATAGTCGGGATCGGAAAGACGGGTCTGCGACACCAGCCGCTCGGCCAGCTGTTCGGGGCTTTCCTTGCCCAGCAGCAACTGCGTGTCCGCATCGTCCACGCCCAGATATTCGCGCGCCTTGGACAGGCTCCAGGACAGTTGCAGCTTTTCCAGCCAGGGATAGAGCGGCCGCTTGTCCAATATCTGCTTTTCCAGCAGCGGCAGCGCGCTGTCGGTATAGCCTGGCAGGCGCTCTCCGTTCGGTTTGGCCCTTTCCTTCGCAACCATGACCAGAGCCTCGGCGTAACCATAAAGATCGCTTGATGGCGTTATGAACCGATAAGGAAGATAGAGCGGGCGATAGGCCTGCACCGCCGCGCTCACATCCGCCCATGGGTCGCCGATCGCGGCATTGCCGCCGCTGCGCTGGCGCAGGTCCGCTTCCGCCTTGGCAAGCCTTCCGGTAAAGTCGGGGTCATTGAGCGCCTTGGTCCGGCCGATATAGACTTTAAGCGAATTTTCGATGCCGTTCAGCATGTCGAGGCCTTCGCGCTGCCTCTCCGGACTGGTGTCCATCGCGGCGATCAGCCGCCCGCGCAGTTCGGACAGGATCGCGACCGTGATCGGCAGGCGCACTTCGCGCTCGAAGGCGAACTGGCTTTGCGTCCACAGCCGCGCCGTCGATCCGGGATTGCCGACGACGAAGGTCAGCTCATCCTTCTTCGGCGGGCGCGGGTTCCATGTCAGATGATCGGATGGCACGACCGGCTTGCCGTTTTCATAGGCGCGCAGGAAACTGGCATCGAGCGAATAGCGGGGAAAGTTGAAATTGTCGGGGTCGCCGCCAAAAGTCGCTGCCCGATCCTCCGGCGCCCAGACCAGCCGCACGTCCGAATATTTGCGGTAGGTATACAGCTTATATTGCCCGCCGCCGAACAGGGTCACGACCTGACATCGCATCGTTTTGCGATCCGGGCAGCCATCGGCCTCGATCTTTGCGATGGCGGCGTCGCGCGCGCGGGTCAGCGCTTCGCCCGTCATGCCCTTATAGGCTCCCTGCACGGTTCCGGTGACATCGGCGATGGCGGTCACGATTTCCGCCTGCTGGCCCGGACACGCCTTTTCATCCTCGCGCCGCGCCGCGATGAACCCCTTGTCGAGAAGATCGGCGTCGGCGCTGCTGTTGTCGAACAGGCAACTGGCGACGCAATGGTGATTGGTGAGGATCAGTCCCGCGCCTGAAACGAAGCTTGCCGAGCAGCCACCCGTCAGGCGAACCGCCGATTTTCGAACATGGTCCAGCCAGGCCTGATCGGGCGCCCAGCCATAGCTGTCACGCATGGCCTTGGTGGGAAAGGCGTCGAAGGTCCACATTCCCTCCTCCGCAGCGGCGGGAGCGGCGGCCATTGCCGCAAGCGCAATGATAGCGGAATACCGCGCCAATATGTGAAGGGACGTCATGCACCTGCCTCCGGTCTGAATCTGATCTTGGGATAGTTGTGCGTCTATTGTGGAAGGTCGAGAAAAAAATGCCGTCAGGCGACGTCGTTTCTCTCGACCGGACTCAGCGCGAAGAGCAGGCGGGTTTCACCCGTTGCCGCGACAGGCGGCGACCGGTGGAGGATGCGCGGTGCCTCGGTCCATTTCCAACCCTTGAAAAGCCCGACCTCGCCAGGTTGCAGCGCCTCGATCTTGTGGTCATCGCCGGCATGAACCCATTGCGTGCCCGGCCCCACCAAAGGCATCAACAGACGCGCGGAAACATTGTCGGCATGGAATTTGCGGCATGCATCGGTTTCGACGACCTCCAGCCGCAACTTCATCCAAGAGCAATCCATGATGGCGGCGAAACGCGCGCATAGCGGCAGTATCTCGTCTGCCAACGCCTGCCTCAATTCCGCATAGCCCGCTGCCTCAAGATAAGCGGGGAGGTCCGCCGCCACAGTCTCGCGCGACACCGGCTCATCAATGTCGTCAATCTGTTCCCAATCGAGCGAGGCGAGCGGCATCAGGCTGTCGGGCAGCAATCGCCGCCAAAGCGCCAGATGCACATCCGGCTCCCATATCCGTGCCAGGATATTGGCATTGTCGTCCTCTACCATCGCATCGCTGCACGCTGCCAGAACGCTCATTCCGCTGCCTCCATCTGCGGCTCCCAGCTTGGGAAAGGATCGCGCAGGCCCATCCACATGTCCGGCGTGAAGCGTGCGACCGCGAGCAGGCAGGCGTCGAGCCGGGCGCGGATGCGCGTTTCGTCCATGCCGATGCCGATGAACACCAGCTCCTGCCGCCGATCTCCCCAGGTCCCGTCCCAATGCTGCGAAACGAAGCGCTCGAAGCGATCATCGTCGGGCCAATGGTTCTTGGGAATGGAGGCCCACCAGCGGCCCATGCGCGCCGTCATCGTCTGCGCTCCGGCAACGGCCAGTTCGCCAACCCAGTCCGGCCGCGTCGCCAGCCAGAAATGGCCCTTGGCGCGCACCACAGTGTCAAGCCCGCCATCGGTCAGGAAAGCATGGAGCTTTGCCGGGTCAAAGGGCTGGCGCGCGCGATAGACGAAGCTCTCGATCCCATATTCCTCGGTTTCGGGCTGATGGCTGGCATAGCCGTAAAGCTCCTTGGCCCAGAGCGGATGTTGCGCGGCCTTGTCTTCGTCGAACAGGCCGGTGTCGAGCATCGCATCGAGCGGCACCTTGCCCTGATCGCACGTGATGATCCGCGCATCGGCATTGAGCGAGGCGACGAGCTTCTTGACGATCGCAAGCTGCTCCGGCGACACGGCGCTCGCCTTGTTGATGACGACCACGTCGGCAAACTCGATCTGTTCGACCAGCAGGCCGACCAGGCTGCGCGTGTCGTCCTCGCCCAGGCTTTCGCCACGGTCGGCGAGGAAATCCTGGCTCGAATAGTCGGCGAGCAGATTGAGCGCGTCGACCACCGTAACCATCGTGTCGAGCCGCGCGACATCGCCCAGACAATGGCCGTCTTCGTCGCGGAAGGAGAAGGTCGTCGCCACCGGCAGAGGCTCGGAAATGCCGGTGCTCTCGATCACCAGCGCATCGAACCGTCCCGCCTCGGCAAGCGCGCGCACTTCCTTCAACAGGTCATCGCGCAAGGTGCAGCAGATGCAACCATTGGTCATTTCAACCAACGCCTCCTCGCTGCGCGACAGCGCCGCGTCGCCGCCGCGCACCAGATCGGCGTCGATATTGACCTCCGACATGTCGTTGACGATCACGGCAACGCGTCGCCCCTCACGATTGGCGAGAATATGATTGAGCGTCGTCGTCTTGCCCGCGCCCAGAAAGCCGGACAGTACGGTGACCGGGAGCCGATTGTCAGTGGAAGCCATATTCTACCCTTGACTTTATGTGACGGTATATCATTTCTCGATACGGCGAAGGACACAGGATGTCCAGCGTCAGTCAGAAATTGTCATGAATGTCTTTCCCCCGAAACAAAGCCTCCCCGACGAACCAGCGCGTGCACCCCTTTGTATGCTTTATCCCTTTGGCTCGCCGCCGCTTTTAGCCATGCAGCTAAGCGCCCTGACGCCTATGTGGCCTGATCGGACCGCTCATATCTGGGCGCGCGTTTTCGAAGCACCGGCCACCCTGCTTGCGCAGCCCATGGCTATAAGCGTCCGTCATGCGGACCCCCCGACTTTAATATTGATGGCGAGTCGATCAGCCTTTCTCAGCAGCGATCACATAGTCGAAGCCATGGCGCAGCCCGCCTTCGCGCCCGATGATGGCCAAAGCGTCCTGTCGCAAGGCTTCGCCCCGCGCATGTAATGCCGCCGCCAGTGACCGATCCCCAAGCCTCGAAAGCCGCGACGCGCACATGTCGATCTGGCTGTTCACAAACTTCTCTTGGTAACGGATGGGGAAACGATGCGCGCTGACGACGCGAAAACCCGACGCCGTCATCTGTTCCAGCACCCATTCCATCGGAAATTCGCGGTAGGGTCGCTCGCCCGCTTGCAGCAACACGGCGTCGCGCCATCGCCCGATGTCACACAGGATGCGGCCGTCGGGTGTCTCCGGTCGTTCAGCGACATAGGGCTCAAGGCCGACCAGATAGAGCCGCCCGCGCGCCAATGTCCGCAGCCGGGCGAACATCCGTTCCTGAAAATAGGGTGCGAATCCCTCGATCGCCCCGATCAGATAGTCGGCGAGAATGGTATCGAAACGCTCGCCTGCCAGCAGCGTCGGGTTGGCCCAGTTACCAAGGATGATCCTGTCCTGCGGTCGGCGAACGCGATCCGATGCGTCACGCACCTGAACGGCATGGCCCGCCGCGCCGGTGACGGCGACCCAGCGATCGGTCGCAAGCCCTGACACCCAGCCGATCGAATTGGTGCCCGTTCCCGCGTCCAGAAAGGTGCCCCAGGGCCGATCGCCCTGGAGCATCTCGATATGGCGGAACAGCGCGGACGGTCGCCGCGCTGTTCCTTTCGTCTTGCTCAGAATGCCCCCCGCAGGCCGAACACGAAGTTGCGGCCACGCAATGGAGAGAAGGTCTTGATGAACGAGCTATGGTTATACGCCAGTTCGTTGGTCAGGTTGGTGCCGCGCACGAACAGTTCCGCGCTGCGCTTGTCCCCCAGTTCGAGGCGATAGGCGAGCGTCGCATTGACCATGTCATAGCCCGGCGTGCGCGTTTCAAAGGCTGCGATCCGGTCCTGTTCGAACACATGATAATATTCCGCATCCGCCGTGAACGGCCCGACATGCGCATCGCCGCGTGCGCCAAGGCGCCCGGCCGGAATACGCGGCAGGTCACCGCCACCATTTTTCAGCTTGGCGCGAACATAGTCGCCGAACACCGACAGGGCGAACTGATCGTTGAAGGCATGACGCACTTCCCCATCGATGCCGGTGAAGGTCGCCTCTGCCCCGGCATAGCGGATCAGACGGAAATCTTCGAACTGGTCGAGCGTCTGGGCGTAGATATAATTGTCGAAGTCCTGATGATAGGCGCCGATGGTGAAGGTTGTCGGCCCTGCCGTCTTGCGCAGCGTCAGGTTGACCGAATTCGCCTTTTCAACGCCTTGCGATACTTTTTCGGCAAGGCGGCTGTTGCCGCTGACGATCCCGATCTCATAGGTGTTGGTCGCAAGGTGCAGGCCATAGGCATAAAGTTCCTGCACCGAAGGCGCGCGTTCGGTATGCGCCAGCGACAGGGCCAGCGAGTAGTCGCTGCCCATGCTCCAGATCGCGGCGGCTGACGCCGAAAAGGGCTTGTGCTTGATCGAGGGATAGCGCGTGATCAGCGACTTCACCGTCTGCCATTCCTGTCGGGCGGCCGCCTCCAGCCGGACATTGCCAAGCGAATAAGTCTCCAGCAGGAAAATCGCGGTATTGCTGGAGTCCGTATTCAGCGTGTGCGTCACACCGCCGCTGATCGCCTGGAACCGGCTGCCGCTCTGTTGGATGCCGAACGTACCGCGCAAGCCCCCCAGCGGCGCATGGGTCAGTTCCACACGCAGGTCGTGGGCCTTGTTGAGGAAGGTGTTTTCCGCTTCCCCATCCTCGATCTCGTCATGCGCATAGTCGGTGAAGGACAGGCGGAAGCGTACCTTCTCCAGCGCGGGCACCGGATTGTTATAATCGCTACGAATGTCGAAGCGATTGCTGCGCAGCTTTACGAACGGCACTTCCTCCTCATGGTCGTGTTCATGATCATGGTCGTGATCATGTTCCTCCTCTTCTCCATGACTGCCGCAATGCAGGCCGATCCCATGGGGATGGCAGCTTTCATAATCATGATTGTGGCCCGGCACGCCATATTCATTGCGCTGGCGGGGATAGGCAACGCCCAGATAGCCGTCCGGGCCGATCCAGCTTCCCCCGACACTGAAGGTCGATGTGTCATTGTAGGAGCCATGCACTCTGTCCTCCCCAAAGGCACGAGGCACCCGATAGTCGTCGGAGCGGCGGTGGACGCCTTCAACGCGCAGCGCCAGCGGCCCGACGCCGACTGTTGCACCGCCTACCAGGCTGCGCTCATCATCACCGGTGCCCAGCCGCCCTTCGGCTGCACCGGTGATGCCGCCCTCCGGAACATAGGTCGGAACCTTCTCGTCGAGCAGGTTGACCGCGCCGCCGATTGCGCCGCTGCCATAGAGCAGGGTCGCCGGACCGCGCAGCACCTCGATCCCGCGCAGCAATAGCGGCTCGCCCGTGACATTGTGGTCCGGCGAGATGGCCGAGGCGTCCTGTACATTGGCGCTGTCGCTCAGCACCTGCACGCGGGGCGAAGATTGGCCGCGAATGATTGGACGGCTAGCGCCGCCGCCGAAATTTTCGAAATTGATCCCCGGCTGACCTGCCAGCGTCTCGCCAAGCGTTGCGGCGCGCCGGTGAATCAGTTCTTCCCCCGTGAGTGTCACAACCGGCGTGGTGGTCTCATCAGCCTTTTGCCCCAAAGGAGCAGCCGTAACAACGATATCCCCCTGGCCATGCCCGCCTGCCTGAGCAAGGGCGATGCCGGGGGTGATCGCAATGATCGATACGGCGCACAAATGGTGAAGGTGATTTCTCACGGAATGTCCCCTGTCGATGTTCTGAAGATGCGGCGTGATACGTAATAATATATCACATCACAACCCTGAACTATGAGCTATCGCCCAAGATAACGGTTCATTTCCATATAGTTACAGAATGTTTCTGGTGGCAGCCAAGATAGTAGAAGGACCGATGCTACCCTGCCAACTTATCGCGGGTCATTACGAGTTGGCGGCTGATTTCTCCGCAATTTCCCGAGATCAACAGCGCCGATAGAAGAAAGGTGCCACGCCGCGTGTCTGACCGGAAACGAAAGGATGGCGACCCTCGACCTTATCGGCGTAGGCCGCGATCAACAGATGCGGCACGCCAGGAGGCATCATTTACAATGGGCGGAAGCACGTCGCCTAGCAGGATGAGGAGTGATGCAACCATCACACACTCAGCAATATTTTGACACGATATGGTTATGATATGTTGTAACGCGCAATAAAGGAGCATAAGAGGCCCGCAACAGGGGAAAGCGCCTCGAGCGCAGTCAGGAGAGGATCCGAGGTTCGGATCAAAAAAGGGTACCCCATGCGCATCAGTTTGCTTCTATCGACCTGTTCAGCCATCGCGATCTTCACGCTCAGCAATCCCGCTCTGGCGGAAGATGAGAGGGCTGAGAAAGCCGCGCTGCACGAACAGACCCCCGCCAACATCATCGTCACCGCGCCGTTCCAACGTGACCGGTCCGATATCCTTTCGGGCGCGTCGGTGCTTCAGGGGAGCGACCTCACACAGGCGATACGCCCATCGATCGGCGAAACGCTCCAGCATACGCCTGGCGTGTCCGCAACCTCCTTCGGCCCCAGCGCGTCCCGCCCGGTCTTGCGCGGACTTCAGGGGGAACGCGTACGCGTGCTGGTCGATGGCATTGGCTCCATTGACGTGTCCAACACCAGCGTTGATCATGCGCCTGTGGTCAATCCATTGCTCGCCGAACGCATTGAAGTGCTGCGGGGTCCCCAGTCGCTGCTATTCGGTGCGTCCGCGATCGGTGGCGTTGTCAATGTCATCGACAAGCGTATCCCCCGCAGCGTGCCCGACGAGCCCGTCCATATCGACGCGATCGCCACCTATGGCAGCGCAGCCGACGAGCGCAGCGGTGCCGGTTCGGTCGATGTGCCGCTGGGTGACAAGTTCGTCGTCCACGCCGATGGCAGCTATCTGAAATCGGATAATATGCGCATCGGCGGCTACGCCTTGTCGCCAAGCGCGCGCGCGCAGGCGCTGGCATCCAGCCAGCTTCCCGCCGAAGAGCCGGAAGAAGGCGAGCAAGCCATCGACTTTGCCGGTAATGCTGCGATCCGGGGAAAGCTGCCCAATAGCCAAGCCAAGACGTGGACCGCCGGCGTCGGTGCAGCTCTCATTACCGAGACCGGCAATCTGGGCGTATCCTACAGCCATTATGACAGCCTCTATGGCGTGCCTGTGCGCTACGCGACGCTGCCAGGCCAGGAACAGGAGGCGCCACGCCTCGATCTGGCGCAGGATCGGCTGGATTTGCGGGCTGAGGTCGAAACGGGCGGCGGCTTGCTAAAAGCGATCCGTGCGCGCGCCAGCTACGCCGATTATCGGCATTTCGAACTGGAAGAGAGCGGAGAAGTCGGCACCGCCTTCTACAACAAGGGTATGGAGGGCCGCATCGAACTGGTGCAGGCCGATCATGGCCCATGGCAGGGCGCAAGCGGCGTCCAATATTACTCGCGGAACTTCAACGTCGTCGGCGAGGAAGCCTTCCTGCCCAAAAATGATACGCAGCAGTTCGGCGCGTTCACGCTTCAGACGCTCGACTATGGCGCGGTCAAGCTGGAGGCAGGCGGGCGCTACGAGCATAGCGAATTGCAGGCATTGCCACTTGAAGACCAGGATCAGTTCTTCGCAGGCAAGCGAACCTTCGACACCTTCTCCTTCTCGGGCGGCGCGTCCTATGGCTTCAATTCCGACTGGCGTCTGGGCGTCAATCTCTCCCGTTCCGAACGCGCGCCGTCGGCGGAAGAATTGTTCGCCAACGGCCCACATGCCGGAACGCAGGCGTTCGAGGTTGGCAATCCTGATTTCAAGACCGAACGCGCATGGGGTCTGGAAGCGGTGCTACGTGGGAAGGGCGAGAATTACAGTTTTGAGGCCTCGGCCTATCATAACTGGTTTTCCAACTTCATCTATGAAGGGCTGACCGGTGAAGAAGAGGATGGCCTGCCCGTCTACCAGTTTAGTCAGGCCAAGGCGCGCTATTACGGGTTCGAGGCGCAAGGGTCAGTCACCCTCGCCACGTTCGGGGAGATGAAGCTCGTCGCAGACGCGCTGGGCGACTATGTCCACGCGCGTATCGTCGGCGAAGGCCCCGCCCCGCGCATTCCGCCGCTTCGCTTGCTGGGCGGTCTTGGCGTCACCAGTCCCAAAGTGGACGTGCGCGGCGAGGTCGAATGGACGGACGACCAGAAGCGTGTCTCTGACTTCGAGACGGAGACGAAGGGCTTCACCCTCGTCAATGCGCAGGTCAACTACCGTCCTTGGGGTACAGAACGTCCTCTCAGCTTCGCGCTGTCGGCAAACAACATCTTCGATGTCGTTGCCCGCCGCCATGCCTCATTCCTGAAGGACTTCGCGCCCTTGTCGGGACGCGACATCCGCGTGACCGCCCGCGTCAGCTTTTGACGCCATATGTCCCGCCGGGGGAAACCGCGGCGGGACGCAATGGCAGCGTTCGTAGGAAGGATGACCCGGGCGCCAGTGGAATAGGTAAGCCTATGTGCGTCGCGGCCGCTGAGCATGTTTTTTCGGGTCTCTTCTGTCGTATCTTGATAAGGAGGCACGGCAATCATGGGCGCGGTGAGATGCAAATGCGGGGGCGCCATCATTTTGATAGGATTTGGAAGATCGCCAACATGGCTGAAAATGCGAGCAGTTGGGTAAAGCATTGTAGCAACGCGCCCAGACTGCTGCTTGATAGCCAGGCTATCGCCATCAAAATGAACGATGGGACTTAGCCGCAATAGGAAGCCCAGCGAATAGACAGCCGTACACTAGCCGGACGGCGAGCAAGCCAGACGGCGGAGGGGAGCGGCTCCCTATTTGGTCCGACGACCCCACCCCGTTCATTGTCCGTTCCATTATGGCGAGCATTTTGATAAACAACTGAAAATCCGTTGTGATTTTCAAGTTCAGCAAAGGCGGCCTGGGGCTTTTCTGAGGCCCTTTTGCGCATTTCATTTCCATTATAAATTTGAAAATTAACTTAGAATTTTTGCGAGTTCGATTCCGGCTCGGCCTCATCATGAGATCCCCCCTGTATTGACAGGCAAGTCGACCCATCTAAGGGAAAGGCGCGGCTATGTGTGCCGCGCTGACAGCTCCTTCAACAGAAAGACATATCGTGTCCGCCATGCTCAAAATCACTCTGCCCGACGGTTCCGTGCGTGAAGTCGCGCCCGGCACTACCCCGGCGGACATTGCGGCGGCGATCGGCCCGGGTCTCGCCAAAGCGGCGATCGCGGCGCGGGTCGATGGCGAATTGCGCGATATCGGCCGGCCGCTGGAAGAGGACGCCCATCTGGCGCTCGTGACCGCGAAGAACGAAGCGGACGCGCTGGAACTGGCGCGCCACGATTTTGCCCATGTGCTGGCCGAAGCGGTACAGGCGCTGTTTCCCGGCACGCAGATCACCTTCGGTCCGGCGACCGAGGATGGTTTCTATTATGACTTCGCGCCCAAGGATCGGCCCTTCACCGAGGAAGACCTGCCAGCGATCGAGGCCGAGATGCGCAAGATCATTGCCGCAGACAAGCCGCTCAAACGCGAGGTGATCGACCGTGACACGCTGATTGCACAATGGGAAGCGGCCGGCGAGACGTTCAAGGCGCAGTGGGCGGCCGAATTGCCGCAGGGTGAGGAACTGACCGTTTATCATTCTGGCGCCCCCGGTTCCGAAGGCTCCTGGTACGATATGTGCCGTGGGCCGCACCTTGCCTCGACGGGCAAACTGGATCCGCAGGCCTTCAGGCTGACCCGCGTGTCGGGCGCCTATTGGCGCGGGGACCAGAAGAATGCGATGCTGTCGCGCATCTACGGCACGGGCTGGCTCAACAAGAAGCAACTGGCCGAACATCTGACGCGGCTTGAGGAAGCGGGGAAGCGCGACCATCGCAAGCTGGGCGCGGAGATGGACCTGTTTCACCTTCAGCAGGAAGCGCATGGCTCGGTCTTCTGGCATCCCAAGGGCTATGTCATCTGGCGGAACCTCGAAGCCTATATGCGCCGCGCTATCGACGATGCTGGCTATCGCGAGGTCAAGACGCCGCAGGTGATGGACGCACGCCAGTGGGAACAGTCGGGCCATTGGGGCAAATATCGCGAAAATATGTTCGTCATCCCCGACGAAGTCCCCAATGTCGAGGACGAAGGGCCGCTGGTGTCGGACGATGCCGACTGGATGGCCTTGAAGCCCATGAACTGCCCGGCGCACGTCCTGATATTCCGGCAGGGAATCAAAAGCTATCGCGACCTGCCCTTGCGCTTCTACGAAAATGGCTGCTGCCACCGCAACGAGCCGCATGGCGCGCTGCACGGCCTGATGCGCGTGCGCCAATTCACGCAGGACGACGCGCACATCTTCTGCCGCGAGGACCAGATTGTCGAGGAAGTACGTGCCTTCTGCGCGCTTGCCGACCGTATCTACAAGGATTTCGGCTTCACCTATTCGATCAAGCTGGCGCTGCGTCCCGAAAAGCGATTCGGCACCGAGGAGATGTGGGACAAGGCAGAGGAAGAACTGCGCAACGCGGTCGCTGCCGCCGGGCTCAATACGCCGGACTATGGCTGGGAGGAGTTACCGGGCGAAGGCGCTTTCTACGCGCCCAAACTGGAGTGGCACCTCACTGACGCGATTGGCCGCACCTGGCAGGTCGGCACGATCCAGTCCGACCGGGTGCTGCCCGAACGGCTCGACGCCAGCTATATCGGTGAGGATGGCGAGCGGCATCGCCCGGTCATGCTCCATCGTGCGATCTTCGGCAGCTATGAACGTTTCATCGGCATATTGATCGAACATTATGCGGGCAAATTCCCGCTCTGGCTCGCCCCGGTTCAGGCGGTGGTCGCAACCATCGTCTCTGATGCGGACGATTATGCCAAGGCGGCCGTCGACAGGCTTCGCGCCGCCGGAATCCGG
The DNA here is from genome assembly GCF_002431195.1 of Sphingobium sp. UBA5915. Classification (NCBI taxonomy): domain Bacteria; kingdom Pseudomonadati; phylum Pseudomonadota; class Alphaproteobacteria; order Sphingomonadales; family Sphingobiaceae; genus Sphingobium; species Sphingobium sp. UBA5915. Next base: position 48,477 of record NZ_DJDV01000034.1, read on the forward strand.
GCCGAACTCGATACGCGCAACGAAAAGATCAACTACAAGGTGCGCGAACATAGCCTGGCCAAGGTGCCCAACCTGCTGGTCGTCGGGCGACGCGAGGCGGATGAGGGCACGGTGGCGTTGCGCGAGTTGGGCAAGGATGGCCAGAACCTCCTGTCGCTGGACGATGTCATCGCCCGTCTTGAAAAAGAAGCGTCGCCCCCCGATATGCGGTGAGGCAGAAATGCTGCAAGGGTGCGTGATTTCGCCACGGCGGAACCGCGCACCCCTTTCCGCATTGGTAAAATGTCGCTAAAAGCCGCTCGTTTTCGTAACGACCATAGGAGATATTGCTATACGTCCCCCGATGATGCGCCGCCCGATGGCGCCGCCGCCGAAATCCGGCCCCCGTTATAACGAGTTCATCAACGTGCCCAAAGTGCGCGTGATTGACGATGAAGGCGAAAATCTCGGTGTGATGTTTACGCAGGAGGCGATCGAGCAGGCCTATGAGATCGGCCTCGATCTCGTCGAAGTCTCGCCTAACGCCGATCCGCCGGTCTGCAAGTTTCTCGACATCGGCAAGTTCAAGTATGAAGCGCAGAAGAAGGCGAATATCGCCCGCAAGACGCAGAAGACGCAGGAACTCAAAGAAATCAAGATGCGCCCCAACATCGACGATCATGATTATGAGACGAAGATGAAGAAGGTGCATGACTTCATCGGCGATGGCGACAAGGTGAAGATCACGCTGCGCTTCCGCGGCCGCGAACTCAGCCACCAGCAGTTGGGCATGAATTTGCTGCAACGCGTGGCTGAGAATGTCCAGGAAATCGCGAAGGTCGAAGCCTATCCGCGTATGGAAGGCCGTCAGATGCTGATGGTTCTCGCGCCGAAATAAGCGCGCGCACCAGCGAATCGCAAAAAGAGGCGGGGTGTGGATGCAGCCCCCGCCTCTTTTTATTTGAGGCGCACCGACTGACCGGGTGCCTTCCGCCAAGCTATGGTATAGTCCGTCCGGCCTCAGCTCAGCCGTTGGGCAGCAACAGATATTTCTCGCCCGTGCGCCGCGCATTATAGGTCAACACTGCATCGCGCTTGAGTGCGTCCTCCAGTGAAATGCGCGCCTTATACTGGCTCGCGAAGGTCGTCGTCAGATTATCCCGCACGCGCGCTCTCAGTTGCTCCAGTGCGGCTGCATCAAGACTTTGCAGAAAGGGGAAGAGCAGCCAGCCCCCGACCGACCAGCTGAAACCGAAACTGCGGTTGAGAATGGTCGGGCCGGTATCGAGCGAGCCATAAATATAGGCCTGCTTGCGGCTGTTGGAGCCATAGCGGCTATATTCCTGCCCTTCCGACGCCACCTCTTCCATAGCGTGCAAGATCTGCCCGACCAGCGTGCCTCCGCCGATCGCATCAAAGGCCAAAGTCGCGCCCGTGGCCTTGAGCGCCGCGACGAGATGCGCTTTGAAATCGTCGCTGCTGCTGTCGACAACATGCTCCGCGCCCATATCCTTCAGCATCGCGGCCTGCGTAGGGCTGCGCACGATGTTGACGAGCGGAACGCCGTCTTCCTTGGTGATGCGCAGCAGCATCTGGCCCAGGTTGGAGGCAGCGGCCGTGTGGACGATCGCGCTATGGCCGTCGCGACGCATGGTTTCTACAAACCCGAGCGCGGTCAATGGATTGACGAAGGCGGACGCCCCCTGCTCTGCCGTGGCATTGTCCGGCAACTCAATGACGGACCGGGCATCGACTGTCCGATATTGCGCGAACATGCCACCGGCGACACAAGCGATCGTTTTGCCCAGCAAGGCTTGCGCGTCGGCGGCTTCCCCTGCCGCGACGACGGTTCCTGCACCTTCGTTTCCGACCGGCATCGCCTGCCCGACACGCGCGGCCATCGCCCGGCGCGCGCCGTCCGGCATCGTCGCTACGATGCGGCCATCGCCATATTCGGCATTGTCCAGGTCCGCCGGACCGAAAAGCAGGCCAAGGTCGGATGGGTTGATCGGCGCTGCCTCGACCCGCACGACGACGTCATGCCCGGTTGGCGGTGGCAGGCTTTCCTCCGCCAGTTCGACGATCAGTCGACCGTCCTCCTGCAAGGTCGTCAAAATCCGGCGGCCGCGCATGTCGCTCATCCTATCCTCCTGCATCGTTCCTCAAACAGGTAGGCGCAGGTCCGGCCAGAACAAGGGCCGGCTTCGCGCGCGCGTCTCAGGCGGAAGGCTGGTTGCGATATGATGCCGGAAACATGGTTTTGAACGCCGCCAGCTTGGGCGCGTCCCAACGCAGGATATAGGGATGGCGCGGGTTCTTGCGCATGAAGTCCTGATGATAGCTGTCGGCGTCCTGGAAGCCGGTGAACCGCTCCACCTTCGTCACGATCGGATCATTCCACAGGCCGCTTTTCCCCAGTTGCGCGAGATAGGCGCGCGCCGCCCGGTCCTGTTCGCCATTCAAGGGAAAGAGCGCACTGCGATATTGCGTCCCACGGTCGGGGCCCTGGCGGTTGAGCAAAGTGGGGTCGGCGATAACCGAGAAGAAGATGCGCAGCAGCGTGCCATAGCTTACGATCTTGGGATCATAGGTTACGCGCACGGCTTCAGCATAGCCGGTATCGCCGCCGCTGACCGTGTCATAATCGACGCGCATGCCGCGTGGCCCACCGGCGAAACCGGAAACCGCCAGCTTGACGCCTTTGACGTGGGAGAAAACGCCTTCGACGCCCCAATAGCAGCCGCCTGCGAAAACGGCTGTTTCCAGCTTGCGCGTGGGTGCGGCATCCATGGCGGGGGCAGGCGCGGACACGACACGCTCCGCGTGCGCTGGGGCGGCTGCGGCAAGCGCAGCCACCAGAAACGGGATGACGCGCTTAAAGGGCCGAGCCATCGGTCGAGGTCGCGGCGACAGCGGTGCTGCTGAACATCGGCGGCTCGTCAGGTTGCAGCATGACCATGCCAACAGCACCGATCGCAAACCCGCCCAGGAAGCGCAGGAACAAGTCGGATTTGAGGAACGCCTTCATGGCAAACGCCTTTCTACCATAGTCTGCCGATCTCATCGGCTTTCCCGCTACCTTCATGCGCCTTGCCCCTGACTGAACAATCGATGCCACCGCAGCAGCTTTCGACCAATGCCAGGATAAGGACGACGAACGCCGCCGGATATTTAAGTTTCTGTTCGCAACCGGCATATAAGCCGCGCTGCGCCGAACACAAGACGGCGCAGCGGGAAAAGGACCGTTTCCAGTTTGGGCGAAAAAAGTTCCCGCCGCCCGTTTTTTTCGCGCGGCGGAAAATAGACGGCCTTATTTCAGCGCCGCGCAGGCTTCCTGAATGCGGGTGCACGCTTTGCGCAGCACATCGTCCGAGGTTGCATAGCTGATGCGGAAGGCCGGCGACAAACCAAAGGCGGCGCCATGGACAGCGGCCACCTTGGCTTCATCCAGGAAATAGCCGATCAGTGCTTCATCGCTGTCGATCACCGCACCCTTGGGCGTCGTCTTGCCGATCACGCCGCTTGCGTCAGGGTAGACATAGAAAGCGCCCTCGGGGGTTGGGCAATCCAGGCCCGGTGCATCGTTCAGCATGGCGACGACCATGTCGCGGCGCTTCTTGAACACCGCATTGCGGTCTTCCAGAAAATCCTGCGGACCAGTGAGCGCGGCAACGGCGGCGGCCTGGCTGATCGAGCAGGGATTGCTGGTCGATTGCGACTGGAGCTTGCCCATCGCCTTGATGATCCATTCAGGACCGCCGGCAAAACCGATGCGCCATCCGGTCATGGAAAAGGCCTTGGAACAGCCATTGACCGTCAGCGTGCGGTCATACAACTCCGGGCAGACCTGCGCGATGGTGGCGAAGGGCGATGCGGCATACCAGACATGCTCATACATATCGTCGGTCATCACCATCACATGGGGATGGCGCAGCAGCACATCGGCGAGCGCCGTGAGTTCGTCCGCCGAATAGGCCGCGCCCGAGGGGTTGGACGGTGAATTGAGCATCACCCATTTCGTGCGCGGGGTGATCGCGGCGTCTAGCTGCGCCGGAGTGATCTTGTACCCTTGGGCAGCCGGCGCTTCGATGATGACCGGCGTGCCGCCCGCGAAATTGACGATGTCGGGATAGCTGACCCAATAGGGCGCGGGGATGATGACTTCATCGCCCTTGTCCACCGTGGCGATCAAGGCGTTGAACAAGGTATGCTTGCCGCCCGAATTGACGCTGATCTGGCTGCGCTTGTAGACAAGGCCATTGTCGCGCTTGAATTTGAAGGCGACCGCTTCCTTGACATCGACGGTTCCGTCCACGTCAGTATAGCGGGTCTGGTTGTTGCGGATCGCTGCAATGCCGGCGTCCTTGACGAAATCGGGCGTGTCGAAATCCGGTTCCCCCGCCGACAGGCCAATGACATCCACGCCTTCGGCTTTGAGCGCGTTGACGCGTGCGCTCATGGCGAGCGTGGCGGACGGCTGGATGCGACCGAGGGCAGCGGAAGTCTGGCTCATGGCAATCTTCTTTCTCAAATATCCTCTTGCCCGCACATTAAGCGGACGCGGCGGTCCTTAGTGCGCAACGCACTTAGGGGCAACCGCCAGATGGGCGGCAATGGCTTTGCCCTTTAAAAGCGCGGCTATCGACGGGCGCTTATCGCGCCAGCGTCGCCGCGACCATGCCGCGCGCGGCATTGCCGATGAAGAAGCCGCGCTCCAGGTCATGAACCTTGAGGTCCGCCTCCGCAGCTTCCCCCATGTCGATCAGGCTCTGGCGCAAAACGCCGGGTAGCAGGCCGCGCGTGAGCGGCGGCGTCACCAGCTTGTCGCCGCGTTCGACGAAAAGGGTCGAGAAACAGCCTTCGGTCAAATACCCTTTTTCATCGGTCAGCAGCACTTCATAGGTGCCGCCACGGCGCAATGCGTCGCGATAGACGGCCCGGTCCGTCGTTTTGTGCCGCAGGCGCGGGTCGTTAGCCGACGCCTGTCGGGGCACGACCGCAACCGGCACGATCGCGTGCGGCCAGGTGCGATGATCGCGCACCTCGATCGCCAGCGCTCCGCCCCTGGACACCAGCAACCGTACCCGGCTGCGTTCGCGCAGGCGGAAGGTCGCGGCCTGAAGTTCGTTGCGGACATCGTGCCGGTCAAAGGCAAAACCCAGCACATCGGCGCTTGCCTTCATGCGCGCGAGATGCAGGTCCAGCAGCCTTATCCCCTCATGCGGGTCGAAGGCCATGGTTTCGAGCAGGTCATACTGTCCGTCGATCAAAGACATTGCGGTTATTTCAAGCCCCTGCTCTCATTCAAGTCAAGCTGCGCAAAGAAATCGGCTCTTGGCAAGACATTCCGCCCATTCGGATGCACCATCGGAATCCGCGACGATACCAGACCCCAGCCCCAACCGGGCCGCGCCCTTGCCGTCTTCGATGCACAATGTGCGGATGGCGACATTGAACGCCGCGTCGCCGTCCGGATCGATCCAGCCCATCGCGCCGGTGTAGACGCCGCGCGGATGCGGTTCGACCGCGTCGATGATCTCCATCGCCCGCATTTTGGGCGCGCCGGTGATCGACCCGCAGGGAAACAGCACCCGCAACACATCGACGGGCGACAGGCCCGGCAGCACGCGGGCGCGGACGGTGGATACCAGTTGATGCACCGTGGGGTAGCTTTCCACCCGGAACAGGTCAGGCACGATGACGCTGCCCGCCTGCGACACGCGAGACAGGTCGTTGCGCAACAGATCGACGATCATCAGATTTTCGGCGCGCTGCTTGTCATCCTCCTCCAGCCAACGCGCCTGGGCCGCGTCGCTTGCCGGATCGACGCCGCGCGTCGCGGTGCCCTTCATCGGCCGCGCGGTCAGCTGGCCGCGCACCTGGCTGAAGAAGAGTTCGGGGGAGAAGGACAGAATGTTATGGCTGCCGGTGTGGACGACGCCACCATAGCCGGCGGCGGCGCGCGGGCGGACCGCGGCATAGAGCGCCAGCGGGTCGCCTTCGAACGGCACATCGCAAGGAAAGGTCAGATTGACCTGATAGATGTCGCCGGCATGGATATAGCCCTGCACCGCTTCGAAGGCGCGGCGATAATCCGCCTCGGCGATCAGCGGCCGCACGGTTCCGATCTTTGCCTGCGCCCTGTCCGGCAGCAGACCGGGCACGGCGGTCGAGGGGATGCGGCGCATCCCTTCGAACAGGCCGAACCACAGCAAAGGCGCGCCGCCCCCCTCGCTTCGCGCGGCGATCGGCGCCAACCTGTCTTCCAACGCCAGGCCCGCTTCATAGCTGATGAAGCCGGCGGCGTGCAGGCCCCCATCACTCGCCTGTGCGACGCGATCGAGCGCTGGTTGCACTTCATCCATGCGGTACGCCGCGATGGTGGCCACGGGATCACGATAGAGACGGGCGGGCGCGGGTCCGCGCACACGCGCGTCGTCGAACAGACAAAATATTTCGGTCGGACCCGGCAGGCGCATGACGCTTCCTAGCAGGCTTTGCGCCCGACGGAAGCGATGTCCGCGCGCCCATCATATTGCGCCGGTCCGGATGTCGTCCTAGCGATGAGGGCATGACCGATCCGATTGTCCCGCAACCGCCCGAACGCGCCGCCTGGCCCGCCATCGCGCGTGGCCTGCGTGGCCGCTGTCCCGCGTGCGGCGCGCAGGGCATGTTTGCTCGGTTTTTGAAGGTCAGGCCCTGCTGCGAGGGGTGCGGCCTCCAGCTGGACGCGCATCAGGCGGACGATTTCCCCGCCTATATCGTGATCCTGCTGCTGGGCCATATCCTGGTGCCATTGATGATCGAGACGAACAGGATGCTGGCGATCCCGCTGGCGTGGCAATCGCTGATCTGGCCCAGCCTTGCCGCGATGCTGGCCATCGCCCTGATCCAGCCGGTCAAGGGCGGGGTCATCGCTTTGCAATGGAGCCGCCATCTGGCGGGTTTTAGCTAAGGCGCCATCAGGCGGAGGTGCGCAGGAAATTCCGCTCCATCGCTTCGCGCAGCGTATCGTCGATGATACGACGCCCTTCGGCGCCATGAGTCACCACCGTCGTATCGCAGGTCGCGACGCACACGCCCTTCTGGAACCCCGCCGAACTGATCGTCCAGCTGGTGCGGCCGATATGGCCGATGGCGCAATGGACTTCGAACGGATAGGGAAAATGCGATTCCTCCAGAAAATTGAGGTTCACATTGGCCACCAGCCAGCGCACCCCCTGTTCCTGCGGGTGACGGCCCAGATGATGGTGAAAGCGGATGCGCGCCGTTTCGAAAATACCAGAAATGGCCACATTGTTGATGTGACCCATCGTGTCGAGATCTTGGAAACGAGTATCGATGCTCGTGATGAAACGATAGGCATCGGGACTGAACCGCCAGCTTTCAGGTTTGGGCATGTTCTGCTTTCCCTTGGAAATATATGGTCATTGCCATAGCCGTCACGGCCATCGATGCAATAACATCATGCAAAATGACGAAGGTGCGGCTTTTCTGACACAGGCCTGCAACACACCATTCATGACGCACCTGTCACGACCATGACGCCAATCCGTCAACGATCCCTCACCACCTTGCAACATGCCGACGATACAGGCCCCTCGCGACCCGGCGACCAGACCGGTGTCCAGGGGGACTATCACCATGCGGCCACTTCACACTTTCTTGCTTGCATCGACTTTCCTGGCGGCGACGCCGGCTTTCGCGCAGGACGCCCTGCCCGCAGCAGCCACGCCGACGGACGGCGGGGAAATCATCGTCTTTGGCCGTGGCGAAACGCGCCAGGTGCAGGAAATCACGGACAAGGACATCGTCACGCTGACGCCGGGCACCAATCCGCTCAAGGCAATCGAGAAGCTGCCAAGCGTCAATTTCCAGTCCGCCGACCCGTTCGGCAATTATGAATGGTCGCAGCGCGTCACCATCCGCAGCTTCAACCAGAATCAGCTGGGCTTCACCTTCGACGGCATTCCGTTGGGCGACATGAGCTATGGCAACCATAACGGCCTGCACATCACCCGTGCGATCAGCAGCGAGAATATCGGCAGCGTGCGCGTCAGTCAGGGGGCGGGTTCGCTTGGCACCCAATCGACCGGCAATCTTGGTGGTACGGTCGAGACATTTTCCGCCGACCCTGCCGAATATCTGAGCGGCGGATCGCTCGCTGGCCAGGGCAACCTGACCTATGGCAGCGACGAAACCTGGCGCGCCTTCGCCCGGTTGGCGCTGGGCACGCGCGATGGCATCCGCGGCTATGTCTCCTATGGTTATGGCGCGACCGACAAGTGGAAGGGCCAGGGGACGCAGGACCAGCATATGGGCAATGCGAAGGTCGTGATCCCGGCCGGCAACGCGACCATCGATGGGTGGCTGAGCTATTCGGACCGGCGCGAGCAAGACTATCAGGACATGTCGATGAACATGATCCGCCGCCTGGGATGGGACTGGGACAACACGTTCCCCGACTATGCGCGCGCGATCGATTATGCCGACCGCCTCAACGACGTCGATCGGATCAGCAACAGCGGCGGATCGCCATTCCCCGACGGCCTGTACGATTATAGCGGCGCACCGGTCGCGGGCGGACAGGTCTATCCCGGCAACGTCACCAGCGCCGACGACGCCTATTATGACGCGGCGGGCCTGCGCAAGGACTGGCTGGGCGCGGTTGGCCTGACGACCCCGATCGGCGAGGCCGCGACGTTCCGCATCAAGGGCTATTATCACAATAATAGCGGCATGGGCCTGTGGGGGACGCCCTATACGCCCAGCCCCAACGGCGTGCCCATGTCGGTTCGCACGACCGAATATGACATGGACCGGATCGGCGTGTTCGGCAGCGTCGACTATACGCTGGGCATTCAGACGCTGAGCGCAGGGGCATGGTATGAGAATAACGAATTCCATCAGGCGCGCCGCTTTTACGCCTTCGCCAGCCGGACGGAGCCGGGCCTGAGCTTCCGCGACTATCCCAAAAACCCCTTCTTCACCCAGTGGGAGTTCGATTTCACGACGAACACCTTCCAATATCATGTCCAGGACAAGATCGACCTAGGCATGGTGACGATCAACCTGGGATGGAAGGGGTTCAAGGTCACCAACAAGGCCGATGCCATCGTCCAGGCGAGCTTCCCCGAAGGCAGGATCAAGGTCGAAGACTGGTTTCAGCCGCATGCCGGCTTTGCCGTAGAACTCAGCCCGGAGGCGGAAATCTTTGGCGGCTTCACCCAGGTGACGCGCGCCTTCTCCTCCGCCACCACGACCGGCCCCTTTTCGACGAACCAGGTCGGCTTCGATGCGATCAGGGATGATCTCAAGCCCGAGCAGTCGGATACCTACGAACTGGGGCTGCGCTACAACACGCCGATGTTCAACGGCGTGCTGGGCGCCTATCTCGTCAACTTCCGCAACCGCCTGCTGGCGGTGACGGTGGGCAGCCCGATCCAGGGTCTTGCTTCCGCGTTGCAGAATGTCGGCGGCGTGCGCGCGCTGGGCTTCGAAGCGGCGGGCGACCTGAAACTGGGGTCCGGCTTTGGCGTCTACGCGTCCTACAGCTACACCGACGCCACGTACCGGGACGATGTGCTGAACAGTTCGGACGGCACGCTGGTCGCGGCGATCAGGGGCAAGACCGTCGTCGACAGCCCCAAGCATATGGCGCGCGGCGAATTCAATTATGATGATGGCCGGGCGTTCGGACGGGTCGGCGTCAACTATATGTCGCGCCGCTATTACAGCTACACCAATGATGCCTCGGTGCCCGGCCGGGTCATCGTGGACGCATCGGTCGGCTATCGCCTGACCGACCGGATCGAAGTGCAGCTGAATGCCACCAATCTGTTTGACAAGAAATATGTCGGAACGATCGGCTCGGGCGGCTTCGTCAACAGCGGCGATGCACAGACCCTGCTGGTGGGCGCGCCCCAGCAGTTCTTCGCCACGCTCAAGACCGGCTTCTGAGCAGGATAGCGGAGAAAGACGCATGAAAAGACTCGCGCTTGTCGTTTCGGCCCTGACCACGGTTGTACCGCTCGCGGCCCGGGCAGAACCCGTCCTCCTCATCTCCATCGACGGGTTGCGCCCCGGCGATGTGCTGGAGGCGGACAAGCGCGGGCTTTCCATTCCCAATCTGCGCCGCTTCGTGAAGGAAGGCGTGCATGCGACCGGCGTGACCGGCGTGCTGCCCACTCTGACCTACCCCAGCCACACGACGCTGATGACCGGCGTGTCGCCGGCCAAACATGGCATCGTCGCCAATAACAGCTTTGACCCCATGGGGATGAACCAGGGTGGCTGGTACTGGTACGCGCAGGATGTGAAGACGCCAATGCTGTGGGAAGCGGCGACCAAGGCAGGGCTGTCCACCGGCAATGTCCATTGGCCCGTCAGCGTGGCGGCCAGGGGCGTGATGTGGAACCTGCCGCAAATATGGCGCACCGGACATCAGGATGACGCGCGACTGCTCGATGCGCTCGCGACACCGGGTCTGAAAGCGCAACTGGAAGCGCGGGTCGGCGAACCTTATGCCATGGGGATCGACGAAAGCCTGGCTGCGGACCAGAATCGCACGCAGTTCGCCCGCGCCCTGATCGACGCGCACAAACCCGATTTCCTGACCGTCTACTTTGCCGCACTGGACCATGAGGAACATGCCAGCGCACCGGGATCGCCAGCGGCGAAGGCCGTGCTGGAAAAGATCGACGCGCTGGTCGGCGATCTGGTGGCCGCCGAACGACAGGCGCATCCCGACGCGGTGATCGCGCTGGTCAGCGACCATGGGTTCGAAGCGACGCATAGCGCACTCAACCTCTACCGCCCCTTCATCGACGCCGGCCTCATCACGCTGGGGTCCGACGGCAAGGTCGCGTCCTGGCTGGCGATGCCCTGGATCGCGGGCGGATCGGCGGCGATCATGCTCGCACGACCCGATGATGCGGGACTCAAGGCGCGGGTCAAGACGCTGCTCGACCGGCTGGCCGCCAATCCCGCCAACGGTATCGATCAGATCGTCGACCACGACAGGCTCGTTTCGATGGGCGGCAATCCGCAAGCGAGTTTTGCCGTGAATCTGAAGCCGGGCTTTGTGACCGACATCTTCCGGGGTGCGGCAGCTCCCGTAACCGGCCCAAGCCCGGTCAAAGGGATGCACGGCTATTTTCCCAGCCCCGCCGCCTTGGACGCGACTCTGCTGCTGCTGGGCGAGGGCATCCCGGCCGGCAAGGATCTGGGGCGGATCGACATGCGCGCCATTGCGCCCACGCTGGCGACAATCATGGGCGCCGACTTGCCGACGGCGCAAGTGGAAGCGCTGGATATCGAGGATTAGCACGACCTCCCTCCGGCGTTGCACGGGCCGGTCGCGGGCGTGACCTGCGTGATTGGTTGCAAGATGATGGACTTGCATGCGCGTCCGACCTAATTTGGCGGCACGCCATAACGGGGAGCATCCATGCCGCAGCGCTACAGCATAGCCGCCATCATCCTGCACTGGGCGATCGCCGCCCTGCTGGCGTTCCAGATTGCCGTGGGATGGGCGCTGGAAGATCTGGGCGCGCGCGGCTTCAACCTGTTCCAGCTGCACAAGTCGGTCGGCATCACCATATTGGCGCTGACGCTGTTGCGGATCGCCGTCCGTTACTGGAAGCCGCGTCCGCCAGCAAAGGAAGGCGGTTGGCAGGGCAGCCTGGCCTCTGCCGTGCATTTCGGACTCTATGCCTTCATGCTGGCCGCGCCGCTGACGGGCTGGGCGCTGGTTTCCACTGCGAAGGTCAAGGTGCCGACACTGATCTTTGGCGTCATCCCCCTGCCCCATCTGCCGGTGCCCGCTGGCGCGCACGAACTGGCCGAGGGCAGCCATGGCGTGATCGCCTGGATCGGCATTGCCTTGTTCCTGCTGCATGTCGCGGGCGCGCTGCGCCATCATCTGCTGCTGCGCGACGGGTTGCTCTGGCGGATGGTGCCGGGCCGCTCGCAGCTGTGGCTGGTGGCATTGCCCGCGCTGATCCTGATCGGCTTCCTGGCCGGCCGCGCGATCGTGCCGACCGGCGCGCCGACCGCCCCGGCGCCGGTTGCGCAGGACGTGGATATGGGCAACGTCGCCGCCAATGTCGCCGAAGCGCAGAATGCCACTGCCGCGACGGAGGCGGACAATGCGGTCGCCAACGCCAGCGACGCGGCCGAGGACACGACCGCAGAGCCAGCGACGTGGGCCGTGCAGCCGGGCGGCGCCATCCGATTTTCGGTGGGCAATGACGGTGAGACGATCAGCGGCACATTTTCCAAATGGACCGCGAACATCGTCATGGACCCCGCCCGGCCCGAAACCGCAGACATCGCCGTGACGATCGACATGACGTCGGCGAGCGTCGGCGACGCCTATAAGGACGGGATGCTGCCCGGCGACGAGTTTTTCGCGACCGCCGCTCATCCGACCGCGACCTTCACCGCCAAGGGCGCACAGGAAACCAGCCCCGGCCGCTACAGCGCCGATGGCATGTTGACGCTAAAAGGGATCTCCAAGCCCCAGTCCATCCGGTTCAGCCTGTCGGGCGACGGCGCGACGCGGCGGGTGCGCGGCATCGCCAGCATCGCGCGCGCGGCCTATGATGTGGGCAACGGGGAGAGCGGCGGCAGCCTGGCCCCGCAGGTGGCGGTGACGTTCGACTTCACCGCCCGACGCAAGGACTGACGCGGGACTGGCGACTGGACTGATGGCCCGGTCGATCAGCCTGATCGAGACAAATCATTGCGCAACGGACGGGCGCTACCGCTATAAACTTGCCTTGACCCGCGTGGCGGCGTAGGTGCGGCGCCTATTTTGATGCATGCGAAGGAGAAGAGACGTGGCGGCGAAGTGGACGCCGGAAAGCTGGCGGAGCCAAAAGGGCATTCAGATGCCCGTCTATCGGGACCAGGCGGCGCTCGCTGCGGTCGAGGCTCAGCTTGGCCAGTTTCCGCCGCTCGTCTTTGCGGGCGAGGCGCGCAACCTGAAGGCCGATCTTGCCAAGGTGACGACTGGCGAGGCGTTTCTGTTGCAGGGCGGCGATTGCGCCGAGAGCTTTGCCGAATTCCACCCCAACAATATCCGCGACACGTTCCGCGTGCTGCTCCAGATGGCGGTGGTGCTGACCTTCGCGTCCAAGCTGCCGGTGGTGAAGGTCGGCCGCATGGCAGGCCAGTTCGCCAAGCCGCGATCGGCCGATACCGAGACGATCGGCGGGGTGGAATTGCCCAGCTATCGCGGCGACAATGTCAATGACATCGCCTTTACAGCCGAGTCGCGGGAGCCGGACCCGGCGCGGATGGTGCGCGCCTATAATCAGTCGGCCGCGACATTGAACCTGCTGCGCGCCTTTTCGACGGGCGGCTATGCCAGCCTCGACCGGGTGCATGGCTGGATGCTCGACTTCATGGGCCGCAGCCCCTGGGCCGCGAAGTTCGAGGCAATGGCCGACCAGATCGGCCAGGCGCTCGACTTCATGCGCGCCTGCGGGCTGGACGCGGAGAGCGTGCCGCAGCTGGGCGGAACCAGCTTCTACACCAGCCACGAAGCGTTGCTGCTGCCGTTCGAACAGGCGCTGACCCGGCAGGATTCGATCACCGGCGAATGGTATGACACGTCGGCGCATATGCTGTGGATCGGCGACCGCACCCGGTTCGAAGGATCGGCGCATGTCGAATATCTGCGCGGGATCGGCAATCCGATCGGCATGAAGTGTGGGCCGAGCCTGGAGCCGGATGCGCTGCTGCGGCTGCTCGATGTGCTGAACCCGTCGCGCGAGGCGGGGCGGATCACGCTCATCACCCGCTATGGCCATGACAAGATCGAGGCGGGCCTGCCCAAGCTGGTGCGCGCGGTGCTGCGGGAGGGGCATCCGGTGGTGTGGTCCTGCGACCCGATGCACGGCAATGTCATCAAGGCGCCGAACGGCTACAAGACGCGGCCGTTCGATCGCATCCTGGCCGAGGTGCGGGGTTTCTTCGCCGTGCATCGCGCCGAGGGCAGCTTTGGCGGCGGCATCCATGCCGAAATGACCGGGCAGAATGTCACCGAATGCACCGGCGGCGCGATCGCCATCACCGACGAAGGTCTGGCCGACCGCTACCACACCCATTGCGACCCGCGCCTCAACGCGGCGCAGAGCCTGGAGCTGGCCTTCCTGCTGGCGGAAATGTTGAACGAGGAACTGAAGGAACGTCGCGCGGCGGCGTGATTTCCCGTCCGATCGCGAAAGGGCGTCGCTGGCGAGGCTGCGCCCTTTTTCATGCCTATAGCGCGACAGCAAAAGCGACGGCTGTCAGGCGTTTTGCATTTCCGCGCCGCCAGGATCAAACATTATCGTTGTAAATTAAATGCTTATTCGTTCGCAATAAGGTGTATTATTGCGAATCCTGCCATTTCATGAAAACCACGTCGCACCTGTCGCCTTTGCAGGGCGCGGTCAGTTGCTGCGCTGCGGCACCGAGAAGGTGCCCGAGACACGGCCGCTGGGGCTGGTAGAGGTGCCCGCGCCGCCGCCGCTGGAGCGCCCATCGACGGTCGATCGCCCGCTGTTCAAATCCATCACCAGCCGTCCTCCGGTGAGCCGATTCGCCCCCTGCGTCAGCGCAACATTGCCCAGCATCGTGATCAACTTGGCATTGAGGTCGTAAATGGCGACATTGCCGCGCGCGGTCTGATCGCCCTTGGTCACGACGACATTGCCCGATGCGTCGATGCGGTCGATTTCGACGCCATTGGCGCCGCCGCCCGGCTGGTTGCGATAGGCGACGGTCATGCGCGCGGCGTTGAGCGTCATGCCCGCCTGCGTCACGACGACATTGCCCGACACGACGACGCGGTCGGCGCGGTCCTGCACCTCAATCCGGTCGGCGGTGAAATTGACCGGGGCGTTGCTGTCATGATTGCGGAGCGCCTGCGCGAACAGGGGGCCGCCAGAGCCGACGATCATCACGCCAGTGGTGGCCAGAAAGCCTGTCGAAAGCAGGATGAGGGTGCGTTTCATCACTTCTGCCCTTTGAGGCCATTTTGTTCGATACGCAAGCGGGCGCGGCCGTCCAATGTCACGGTGCGCGCGCCCATGTCGGCTTCGAGATGATCGGCGCTGAACGTGCCGATGGGAATGCGCCCGTCGACGCGGCCGGCGCTGCGCATTCGCCGCGTCGTGAGATCGACCCCCACGTCGCGGGTGGTGAGGCGATAGCCGCCCGCCGCCTGGAACTGCACCGGCCCTTCGATCGCGACGCGTTCGCTTTCCATGTCGTAGCGGCCCTTTTGCGCGGTCAGCACGGCGGGACCATCCGACAACAGGATGCGCGCGGACATGTCGTTCAGGTCCACGATCGGTTCGCGCGAGCTTTTCTGCACCGCCGATCCGGCGCGCAGTGAAAAGGGCTGACCCTTGCTGTCTTCGCCGCGATAGAGCGCTTCGGTGACGCGCATGCGTTCCTTGGCCACTTCCACCTTGTTCTTGTCGAGCACAAAGCTGACCTTGTCGCCGCTGGTGAAAGGCGCGGTGGCGAGCAGCGCGGCGAGTATGCCGACCGACACGGGCAGCCAGTTTTTGAGCAGCTTGACCAGTCGGTCATGGCTGCCCCCCGGCCGCGCCCAGTGGCGGCGTACATTACGTTGCTGTTCGGCCTGAACGGACATGGCGGTGCGTCCCCGTCCCCCTTACATATGCGCGAAAATGTCGGTTTCCGGCCAGCCCGCCAGGTCCAGTTCGGCCCGGTGCGGCAGGAAATCGAAACAGGCCTGGGCCAGTTCCATCCGCCCTTCCCGCTCCAGCCGCTTGTCCAGTTCGGCCTTGAGCTGGTGGAGGAACCGCACATCGGATGCGGCATAATCCTTTTGCGCGTCGGACAGGACCGGGCCGCCCCAGTCGCTCGACTGCTGCTGCTTGCTGATGTCCTGCCCCAGCAATTCGCGCACCAATTCCTTCAGGCCATGGCGGTCGGTATAGGTGCGCACCAGCTTGGAAGCGATCTTGGTGCAATAGACCGG
>NZ_DJDV01000034.1:64815-65176 GCF_002431195.1 Sphingobium sp. UBA5915
TCGCTGCCGGGGTTGAAGCGGACCAGATGCTCGTCCCCTTTCCCATCGCTGATCTGGACCACGCACAGCCGGTCGCGCGGGGTGATGAGCCCCATGGTTTCGGTATCGACGGCGATCGGCCCGGGCGCGAGCACGCCGACGGGCAGATCTTCTTCATGGAAATGAACGGTCATGCCACCCCCTCTATGGCGAAACCGCTCGCACCGCAATCGACGCAATGCAGGCGCCCCGTTGCGCGACGAGCGGACGCGCACATGCGGCAGGATGCACAGGATAGCGATAATATCGCGAAAAGGAACGGATCAGGTCCGAAGAGGTGAAAATCATTCGCATGGCCCTGAAAAGTTGATATAGTGATTCC
>NZ_DJDV01000007.1:0-28316 GCF_002431195.1 Sphingobium sp. UBA5915
TAGCTGGGGCACGGCCCTCGATGCTGCATCGGCGCGCGGTCTCCACGCGATCACGGTCGATCTGCGCGGCCATGGCGACAGCGATTGGGCGCCCGACGGCGACTATCGCATAGACGCTCATGTCGGCGACATCCGCGCGATCGTTGCGACACTACCCGACCCGCCGGTGCTGGTCGGCGCGTCGCTCGGTGGTCTTGCGTCCCTGCTGACCGTCGGCGAAAGCCCGGCGCCGATCGCGCGCGGCCTTGTCCTGGTCGACGTCGTGCCGCAGATCGAGATGGAGGGCGCGAAGGAAATTCGGGGCTTCATGACCGGCAATCCCGACGGCTTTGCCACCGTCGAGGATGCCGCCGATGCCGTGGCCACCTATCTGCCCCATCGCAAGCGTCCGTCCGATCCCACCGGCCTCATGAAGAATTTGCGTCGCCATGCGGACGGCCGGCTCTACTGGCATTGGGATCCGGCGATGTTGGAGGATATCAAAGGGCTTGATCCTGCCGACCGTGAGGCGCGCTTTACGCGCGCCGCGACGCGGGTGCGCGCGCCGACCCTGCTGATCCGTGGCGGCATGAGCCGTATCGTCAGCATGGACGGGGTCGCCGCCTTCCAGAGCGCCATTCCCCACAGCGAATTCATCAACATCGAGCAGGCGGACCATATGGTCGCGGGGGATGCAAATGACGCATTCAACGCACCGCTGCTCGACTTTCTGGACCGGAGCCGATGACCAACCACGCCGATCTCGCCCCCTACATCGCCGTCCATCATTACGGTCTGGGCGATCTGTTGCATGAGCAGGCGCGCAGCCGGCCGCACATGATCGCGGCCATCGACGGCGAACATCGCTTCACCTATGCCGAATTTGACGAACGCGTGAACCGACTGGCGGGCGTTTTGCGGGCCCGCGGCGTCGGTCATGGCGACCGCGTCCTCTGGCTCGGTCAGAACAGTATGCGCGTGCTTGAGGCGCTGCTGGCCTCCGCCCGCGTCGGCGCCATATTCTGCCCGGCCAACTGGCGCGCATCGGTGCCCGAAATCTCCACCATGCTGGATGATTTCGATCCCAAAGTCACATTCTGGCAAAATGAGGAGATTGGCGAAGGCAATCGCCAGGCTCGCGACGGCTGGAAACCTGACAGCCACTGGATCTGCCATGACGGCTGCGATGGCGAGGACAGCTATGAAGCGTTGCTCGCGGCGGCCGATCCCGAAAGCGACTTTGCCCCTGTCGATACCGGCACGCCCTTGCTCGCCATCTACACCGCCGCCTTTTCCGGCCGCCCCGGCGCAGCGCTCCTTAGCCACGAGTCCTTGCTCATCATGGCCTGGCTCGCGCTGCAATCGCAGAAGATAGACGAGCATTCCGGCTATCTCGTATCCGGCCCGATGTTTCATATCGGCGTTCTCATGGGCACGCTCGGCACCTTCCTGGCGGGTGGGCGCAACGCTTTCGTGCCGCGCGTGGACGCTGAAAATCTCCTGCGGATGATCGAGGCGGAAAAGCTGACCCACGCCTTCGTGCCCCAGCCGACCGTATTGCAGATGCGGGAGGTCAACAAGGACGGCACCTATGACGTGACCAGCCTGTTTGCCGATAACCAGATGTCGGACTGGCGGATGCCGATGGTCATGCCGGCCGACGCCCCGGCCGTGCGGAAGCTGGGTGGCTATGGCCAGACGGAGATTGGCGGGCTGACATCGGTGCTGTGGATGGGAGGGCAGGGCGCAGGCCGCCCCGTGCCCTTCGTCTCGTTCAAGATCGGCGATGAAGAAGGCAATGAACTGCCCCGCGGCCAGACCGGCGAAATCTTCGCGCGCGGACCGATCGTCATGTGCGGCTATTGGAACCGGCCGGAGGAAAATGCGCGTCGCGTCGTCAATGGCTGGCACCGCACCAATGATTTGGGCAAGCGTCTGGAAGACGGCAGCCTGGTCTTTGTCGGTCCCAAGACGACGATGATCAAGACCGGGATCGAGAATGTCTATCCGGCCGAGGTGGAGGCCTGCCTGCGCCAGCATCCCGGCGTTGCTGACGTCTGCGTGATCGGCGTGCCCGACCCCAAATGGGACCAGAATGTCAAGGCGGTCGTCATCCGCAGGGAGGGCGTGGAGGTCGATGCCCAGGCGCTGATCGATCATTGCCGCGACCGCATGGCATCGTACAAGAAGCCAAAGATCGTCCACTTCGTCGACAGCCTGCCGCGTACCGCTCAGGGTTTTGTGGATCGCGCAGCGGTGGATGCAGACTTCGGCGGTGGCGGCTATCCCAGCGTGGGATGATCCGCCAGACCCGTGTCAATCCGCTGCGACCCCGGCATTGCGCGGCAAAGCAAAGGCCAGCAGCGTGGCCGTGATGCACAGCGCCACGATCACGCCCATTGCCAGGAAAAAGGCGCCCGTGGTGGGGTAGCTCGCTCCGCCGCCGGGCGTGGCAACGGTGCTGGTCGCCAGTAGCACCGAAACCATCTGCGCGCCGACGCCCAGAAAGGCTTGCCGCATGACCGTCATCATGCCCGCCGCCTCGCTCGTGCGGTCCGGCGGCACCGCGCCCGCCAATATGGTCGGGCCGACGGCGAACTGCATCGTCGCACCGAAGGATATCAGGATCAGGATCATCGTGACGACCAGGATGCTGTCATTGAAGAACATGGCGAGCAGCCACCCCGCGGTGGTCAGCAAGCCTCCTGTTATCATCGTTGTGCGACCGCCGCCCCGTGACGTCATCCAGCCGCTCAGCGGCCCGGCCGCCAGCGAACCGATATTTGACGGCAGCTTCGCCAGGCCAGCCAGTGTTGCCGTCGCGCCAAGCCCGATCTGGGTCCAGGTCGGCGCCTGCAACAGCAGCGAGAAGACCAGCGTGATCTGGAGCGTACTCATCGCCACCAGCGCCGTCACAGCGTTGGCGATGAACACCTGGGAGTTGGCAAAGAGGCGTACGTCGAACAGGGGCCTGGCCGTCCGCAGGCTTGTCCATATCCACAGCGCCAGCAAGGTCAGGCCCGACACTGCCGCCGCGCCTGTGCGCCAGTCGGCCAGTCCCCACCTGGGACCGCTTGTTATCGCGAGCAGCAGGGCGAAGATGGCAGGGACGAACAATATCCCCCCGACCCAGTCCAGACGTCCCTCGATGATGATGCGCGGCGATCTTGGCAGCGCCAGGTAGATGGCTGCAAAAGCGGTGGCGGCGAACAACGCACTGGCGAAGAAGACCCCATGCCAGGAGAAATGATCGACGATCATGCCGCCTATCACCAGCCCGCAGGCCGTTCCCGCAGATGCGCCGGAAATCATCAGGCCGATGCCCATCGGTACTTTCCTCGGCGGCAGATTTTCGCGCACCAGCCCCACGCAGAGCGGGAGGATGGCGCCGGTAAGCCCCTGGAGGCATCGCCCGGCGAGGAGCATTGGATAGTTGGCTGAAAAAGTGCTGACGAGGGAGCCGACGAACCCTACAGCCAGCATCGCCAGCATCAGGCGGCGCCGCCCGAAAATATCTCCCAAACGCCCCGCCAGCGCGGCGGCCCCGGCGCCGATCAGCAGGTAGGAGGTGATGAGCCAGCCGACTCGCACCGGATCGCCAAGGTCGTCGGTCAGCGCGCGTTGTGCGGCATAGATCATGGCGGTTTCGAACGATCCGGTGATCTCCGCAATCCAGAGCGCGCCAATGACCGCTGCCGTCGATCCGTTTTTCATCCGGCACCTTCTCCTGCAATGCACGCCTTAACTGGCGCTATGTCATTTTTCCCTGGCTATAGCGAAGGTGGCGCCGCTACGATAGTGCTGTTGCACCTAGTTAGCGATGATGGAAAATTCATGAGGAGATGGAAGGCGTGAACATCCCTGCAAATCATATCGTGGTGGAACCACCCCCGTTCCAAACCGCGCCCTTTCCGGCCGATTGCTTTGCCGGCCAGGCCGTCGTCGTCACCGGCGGCGGCTCCGGCATGGGCCTCGCTATGGCGACGGCTTTCGGGCAGGGCGGGGCAAAGGTCGCGCTGCTCGGCCGCACCGCCGAAACGCTGGAAAAGGGTGTGGCGACCTTGTCCGATCTCGGCATCGTCGCGCTCGGTGTTCAGGGTGACGTGCGCAACCCGGACGCCATTGCTGCCGCGTTCGACACCGTCGAACGGGAATTGGGGCCAGTGACGTTGCTCGCCAACAACGCCGGCGGCAATTATCCGGTGCTGGCCGAGGCCATGTCGCCAGGCCAGTGGCGATCGATCACCCGCATCGCGATCGACGGCACCTTCTTCGTCTCGTCGGAATTTGCCCGGCGCCGCATTGCGGCGGGCGGCGGCGGCGCGATCGTCAACAATTCGGCGCAATATGTCTGGTCGGGCTTTCCCGGCGACGCCCATTCGGCGGCGGCCAAGGCGGCGATCGTTTCCATGACGACAGCCCATGCCGCCGACTGGAAAGCGCATGGTATTCGCGTCAATTGCGTGGCGGCGGGCTTCTTCCCGCATGAACGCTCCAATGCGTCGGACGATGCGGAATCCGTCGCGCGCCTGGGCGCCATGTTCCCGCTCGGCAGGGTCGGGCGGACGCGCGAATTTGGCTGGGTGTCGGCCTTTCTCTGCTCGCCCTTCGCGTCCGGTGTGACGGGTGAAACGCTGGTGATCGACGGCGGGGACCGTCTGCGTCGTCAGTTGATGAGCCCTGCCTTCGTGCCACCGCGCGAACGCGACTCGATCTGGGGAGTGGCGCCATGAACGCGATGCTTGATCTGCTCGCAGGGCGTCATGCTATGGTCGCGGGGACCGGCGCCGCCGTCGACAGCGTGGCAAAGGCGCTGGCTGCACTCGGCGCGCGCGTCACCCACATCAGGAATCCATCTGCTGATGCTGCCGCCATCGCCGCGGCCTTTGTCGAAGCCGACGCGCGGCAGGGGCGGCCCGTCGACCTGCTCGTCCATGCCGGAGCACCGCTTGGCAACGAAGCCGCCGAAACCGTTTCGGTTGAAGGCTGGCGACACGGGTTCTCGGCCGATATCGACGGCCGCTTCCTGCACGCGGCGGAATTTGCCCGCCGCCGCATCGCCGCGCATGAGCGGGGCGCTATCCTGTTCCTGATGCCGTCACCGCAGATTTGTAGCGGCCGCGCGGCACAATTGAGCGCCCATGGAGCGCTCGACAATCTGGTCAAGTCGCTGGCGGTCGAATGGGGCCGGGACGGTATCAGGACCAACGCGATCGCCAGTGCTGTGGTTGATGATTTCGCCGCGGCATCCAGCGCGGCGCAAGCGTCGCTCGGCAATCTGGCTGGCTATATCCTCAGCGACCATGGCGCCTATATTACCGGCATGGTCATGGGAATCGACGAACTACCGGTCTGACGATCGGCATGTCTTCCCCTGACATGCGCGCACATCAAAAAAAGGGCCGGCGAACGGCCGGCCCTTTTCATGTCTGACCCAATTGTGATCGTTTCGGTTTATTTTCTGATGAACGGGGACCGAAAAAAGCTTCAAATGTAGGATTTCATCTGCTTCATACTTAGCGATGATATATCGCAAATCGGTTCCCCTATGCTTATGGTCGCGCTTTCAGCTAGGCTCGCAAAAGTGGCTTCAAAAGTGACTTAAGGTGACATCGCCGGCCGCGCTTCGCGGTGCTTTTGTCACCTTAAGGTGCATTTTCGCCGGGCGCGGCGCTTTAGGCGCGTCTGGCGGAAGCGGTCAGAAGCCGCCGAACTTGAACGTCGCAGTGACGCCATAGGTAGCCGGATCGTTGCGCTTGCCCATCGCCAGGAACAGGGGCGCGCCAAAGGCGAGGCCCGCAATATCCACCCGGCGATTGAGGATGTTGCGGCCGAACAGCGCAAGTTCGATCGTGTCGTCGGCGAAGGACACGCCGAGGCGACCGTTCAGTTCGCCACCGGCCGGACGTGTCAGCGCCTTGGCGACTGCGTTGGTGATGCTGTCGTCGAGGGCATTGCCGGTCTGGAGCGTGCGGAAGGCATAGAGCGCGGTGTCGTCCTGCCACGCATAGTCGAGATGCGCGCGCATCGTGGCGGACCCGAACGACCTTTCATAATCGCCCGCGATGCTGAAGGTCCATTCGGGGACATTCTGGAACACCTCGTCCCGCCGGTCGCCGCTGGCGTCCGCGAATTCCAGATATTTCGCATTGGAGAGGGCCGCGGTACCCGACAGGGTGAACCCCTCGAACAGTCGGGCGGTCACCTCCGCTTCGCCACCGTAGAAGCGCGCCTTGCCGGCATTGCTTACCACGGTGGAGGTCGAACTGCCGTCGGGGCTGACCAGCAAGGTCGTGCGCTGGATGTCCTTCACCTCATTGTAGAAGGCGGCCAGGTTGAAGCGAACCCTACGGTTGAACATCTCCGCCTTGAAACCGGCTTCATGCTCCCGCGCCACTTCCGGCCCGAACGGCGCGAAGGCGCCGCCCGTCGTCGCGCCGGCAGCACGCAGATTCTGGCCGCCGGAACGGAAACCCTTGCTCGTCTTGATATAGACCAGGACATCCGGATTGATCTGATAGTTCAGGCCGAGCGTATAGGATATCCCGTCGAAGCCGGACTTGGATTCCGCACGGCAGGTGCCAGGGGTGGCCGTGGCGATCAGACAGCGCAGCAAGGCGTCGGTATCGGCATTCCGCGTCGCATTGAACGAAACGATATTCTTGTCCTCGACCGAATAGCGGACGCCGCCGAGGGCGGAAAAGGCATCGGTGAAATGGAACGTGCCTTGCAAATACATGCCCATCGACCGATTGGTGATGTCGCCGATATAATAGGTTTGCGGCAGCAGTCCGCCGGACGACACGCGGGTCAATGCTGGCAGCGCAATCGATGTCGATTCGTCACGACCGGTTTCATTGAATGCGAAGATGCCGCCTGCAAAGTCTATCTTGTCGTTCATGGCCGTACCGGTGGCCTGCAACTCGCCAGAATAGGATTGCAGATCCTGCTTGCCGGTCGTTTTCACGATGGAATAAGGCGACCCGTCCAGGTCGATCGGCGCGATCGACTTGATGGTACGATAGCCGCCGATGAATTTGAGCGCCCCCCAGAATGTATCGAGGTTGGCGGTCATCACATAGGTCTGGCTCTTAACGTCGACCCGCGGGTCGCCATCGTTCAGGCGGGTCTTGTCCGTGCCGGTATAGGTGGCAATATAGTTGGAGAACAGTCCGCTGCCGATGCCGACCAGCTGCGCTGCACCGCCTGGTACTGCCAGCAAGGCTGCGTTGGCGGGATTGGCTTCCAGCGCGGCCTCGATGTTTGCCGGCGACGTGGGCGCGACATACAGAAGCTCATAGGGACGATCGTAATTCTTCATCCCATAGAATTCTCCCGACAGGATGAGCTGGAAGTTATCAGTCGGGTCCAGCCGCAGCTTCACGCGTCCGGTATAGCTGTCGCGTTGCGCCAGGTCGCGACCGGTGATCTCGTTCTTGATGAAGCCGTCCCGCTTGTTCACCGTGAAGGCCGCGCGCATGGCGGCCTTGTCGGCAACGATCGGCAGGTTCAGCACGGCAGTGCCGTCCCGCTCGTTGAAACGACCGTAGGTTGCCGAAATCATGCCGGAAATGCCATCATAATTCGGGTCGTTGCTCTGGATCAGCAACGCGCCGCCGGTGGTGTTACGACCGAACAGCGTCCCTTGGGGACCGCGCAACACCTGCGCATTCTGGATGTCGAGCAGGTTGGCGTTCAGACCATAGGCCCGGGCCCAGTAAAAACCGTCTACATAGACGCCCACCGAAGGATCGAGTGTGGCCAGCACGTCCGTCTGGACCTGCCCGCGAATCGTGATGTTCGAGGCGGACCCGTTGGACGATGCCTGCGTGAAGGTGATGCCGGGGGTCAGGCGGGCGATGTCAGGGACCTGGACAGCAGATTGCTGTCGCAGCGCATCACCGGTCTGCACAGTGACGGCTACGGGGATGTCTTGCAAGTTTTCCGCTACTTTACGCGCTGTTACGACGATGTCCTCCAGCGTGCTGCTATTCTTGGCGACATTGTCCTGACCCAAGGCAGGCGCTGCGGACAGGATGGTCATAATCGCGGCAGCGGAGACGGATCGTGTCAGCTTGGCCCGAAATGTAGAACAGGATTCCATTGTTACATCCTCCCTCATAGCTGACCGCATATCAGTTTTGCGGTTTCCGGTTAGTTGGCTTAGTTGCACTTGTTGGTCAATGGCTTTGTTTGCAAAGTGGCTGGCTGTTGTTTTGGCACCACTTTTACTGAGCAAGCTCAACAAAAGGCGGCGCTCGCCTCAATATGGGTGGTCGCGCCTAGCAAGAATGCCATTGCACCCTTGACATAGTTACCTTAGTTGGAGAGGTGAATGGTGCAGCCGTAGCGTACACAAGGAACGAGCATGAACTTCGACCTGTCCGACGAACAAAAAATGCTCGCGGAGCAGGCGCGCGGGCTGTTGGGCGAGCGATCGTCGTCCGACCGTTTGCGCGAACTGATCGACGCCAGGGCTGAATGGGACGAGTCGCTATGGCGCGAGATCGCCGACATGGGTTTTCTGGGCGTGACCCTGCCGGAAGAATTTGGCGGTCTGGGCATGACCGAACTTGATCTCGGCGTCATCAGCGAAGAACTCGGTCGCGCCAACACCGCACTCCCCTTCTTCTCCTCGATCATTCTGGCCGCCGACGCTATCAACTTGGCGGGATCGGATGCTCAAAAGGCGCATTGGCTACCGAAATTGGCGAGCGGAGAGGCGATCGGGACCTTTGCCTATGCCGAAGGGGCAGCCGGCTGGACTGGCGATGCGGTCAAGACTCGAGTCGACGGCGCGACGCTCTCCGGGCAGAAGACGCCCGTCGCCGATGGCGGCGTCGCTACCGTGGCTGTCGTTCTCGCCAGGGTGGCGGACAAGCCCGCTCTTGCGCTTGTCGACCTGGCCCAATCGGGCGTTACGCGGAGCCGGCTCAACAGCTTCGATCAGTTGCGTGCCCATTACGCGATCCAATTCGATGCCGCCGCGGCGGAGTTGCTGGAGTCGGCGCCGACGGAGCGAGTACTTGACCAGTTGTTCGACCGTGCCGCCGTACAGGCCGCATTCGAAGCAGTGGGTGGAGCTGACGCCTGCCTGCTGATGGCGCGGGATTATGCGATGGATCGACAGATATTCGGCCGCCCTTTGTCCAGCTATCAGGCCATCAAGCACAAACTCGCCAACATCGCGGTCGCCGTCGAACTGGCGCGTTCCAACGCCTATTTCGGAGCCTGGGCTGCGCTTAATGATCCCGACGCGTTGCCCGTCGCCGCCGCCTCGGCCCGGCTGACCGCTATCGATGCATTCGAAAATGCAGCGCGGGAGAATATCCAGGTCCATGGCGGCATCGGCTACACATTCGAGGCCAACTGCCATTTCTATTATCGGCGCGAGCGGACGCTGGCGCTCAGCCTGGGCGGGCGCGAACCTTGGGCCGACCGGCTCATCCAGCATCTTCCCGGATCGCAGTTCAAGGCGGAGACGGTTTAATGGATTTCAACGACACGCCAGAAGAGGCCGCCTTTCGTAAGGAGGCGCGCGAGTGGCTGGCCGCCCATGCCCCGGCCTTTGAAAAGCCCGATGGCATATCGGAAGCCGAGGAGGTTGCGCTCGGCAAAGCCTGGCAAAAACGGCTTTCCGAAGGCGGCTATGCTGGCATCCTGCTGCCCAAAAAATATGGCGGTCGTGGGGCGACCATCGCGGAAGCTACGGTCTTCGGCGAGGAGGAAAATAATTACCACCTCGCCAAGGAGGCCTATATCGGCATAGGCTTGGGGATGGCGCTGCCTGTGATCTTCAAGCATGGCACGCCCGAACAGATCGAAAAATTCGCTGGCCCAACCCTGCGGGGGGAAATGACTTGGTGCCAACTCTTTTCGGAGCCATCGGCCGGCTCGGACCTCGCGGCCGTGCGGACGCGTGCGATCAAGGATGGCAGCGACTATATCGTCAACGGACAGAAAGTGTGGTCGAGCTGGGCGCATCATTCGGATTGGGGCATATTGATCGTCCGCACTGATCCGACACTGCCCAAGCACAAAGGCTTGACCTTCTTCGTCGTCGATATGAAGACCCCAGGTATCGACGTCCGTCCGATCCGCCAGATTTCCGGCGCGAGCGATTTCAACGAAACTTTCCTGACCGATGTCCGCATTCCCGAATCCTGCCGGATCGGTGCCGAAGGTGAAGGCTGGGCGTGCGCCATGACGGTGTTGATGGGCGAGCGCCTGAACCAGGGAAGCGAAGGCAAGGGCGGTGGCATCGGAGCGCTCATCCGCTACGCGGCGGATACCCCGCGCAATGGCGGCAGCGCGCTGGATTCCGCCGCAATCCGCACGGTGCTCGCCTCGGCCTATGCGGAAGAGCAGGCGGAACGCTATTTCCAGGCCCGGTTGCGCACCATGGTGTCGCGCGGTGAAAATCCTGGCGCCCTCGCGTCGATGGTGAAGCTCGCCTACACCAACCGCTATCAGAAGACGTCAGGCCTGGCGCTCGAAATGCGGGGCCCCGCCGGCCTCATAGCCGAAGAAGGCAGCGAAACTGCACGCATTCAGGATGATTATATCTGGTCGACGGCGCTGCGAGTCGCTGGCGGTGCGGACGAAGTGCTGCGCAACCAGATTGCCGAGCGGGTTCTGGGAATGCCAGGTGAGATGCGAGCGGACAAGAATGTGCCCTTCGATCAACTGTAGGAGCAGTCGTGGGCGGCTGGCGCTGCATTCTTGCGCTGCTGTGCCTTCCTGTGTTACCTAGTTATATAAGAAAAGCGGGCGTCATTGGAACGTGAGTCCGCGACCGTAATTCCGGGGGTTTGCAATGTCCGTTTTTTCCGACCTGTTGAACGGCGTATTGACGATCGATCCGTCGGCCGAGGTCATCGACTACCAAGGCAGATGGTATAGCTGGCGGCAACTGGGCGATACCATTGCTGAGATCCGGACCCTGCTGGCCACGCTTGGTCTGGGAAAGGACGCTCGCGTCGGCGTTATGGTGAAGAACCGGCCATCTCCCTTCGCAGCGGTTCTGACTGCCGTGGCCGATGGCATGACGATGGTTTCGATCAATCCGCTGCTGCCCGACGATCGGCTGGTGAAGGATCTGGAAGGTCTGGACCTGCCCGTTGTCATCGCCGAGCAAGCGGATCTGGATCGCCCGGGCATATTGGAGGTGCTCAAGGCTGCCGGTACCGCTGTGATCGAGCTGCCGGGCATATTGGGAGGCGCACGCTTCCGCCCCGGTTTTGAGCGATTCAGCGACCAGGTGAAAGAGACTGAGCCGGGCATCATCGTCGAGATGCTGACGAGCGGCACGACAGGGAAACCCAAGCGCATACCGTTGCAGCGAGCCGCGTTCGACAAGAGTTTCGAAGGCGCGCTCAGTTACGAAAAGGATCGCAAGCCGGGTGAAGCGGCCAAATTGCGGCCCGGCACCACAATATTGTCCAATCCGATGACGCATATTGGCGGACTTTGGGGCGCGCTCACCTGTATCGCTGGCGGGCGCAAGGCATGTCTGCTCGAAAAATTTTCGGTGGCAAGTTGGCATGACGCGATCAAGCGGCACAAGCCCAAGGTGGCCGGTGCGGTGCCAGCGGGCCTGCGGATGATCCTGGACGCGAACATCCCCAAGGAAGATCTTTCGAGCCTTGTCGCGATCCGCACGGGCGCTGCGCCGCTTGATTTCGAAGTCACTAAGGAATTTATGGAGCGCTACAATCTGCCTGTGCTCCAGAATTACGGCGCCACCGAATTTTCCGGCGCGGTTGCTGGTTGGGCGCTCAAGGATTTCCACCAGTTCTGGGACAAGAAGCCTGGCAGCGTCGGCCGGTTCCAACCGGGCGTTAAGGGCAGGGTCATCGATCCCGATACGGGCGAGGAAAAAGCATTAGGAGAAGAGGGCGTGCTGGAAATGAAGGCTGCGCAATTCGGTTTGGGTGACGCCTGGCTGCGGACCACCGATCGCGCGATCATCGACACGGACGGCTTTCTTTTCATCAAGGGGCGCGCTGATCTCGCGATCATCCGAGGCGGGTTCAAGGTGCATCCTGACGATGTGAACAAGACCTATGAATCGCATCCGGCGATACGAGAGGCAGTCACCGTGGGTATAGAGGATCGTCGCCTGGGGGCTGTCCCCATGACGGCGGTCATGCTCAAGGATGGCGCCGAGTCGCCATCCGAAGCGGAACTCAAGGAATATGGCAGGGAACATCTGATGCCCTATCAGGTGCCGGTCAAATTCCTCATCGTCGATGATGTGCCGCGCACGCCCTCGATGAAGCCGGCGCTGCCGCAGGTGCGCGACCTCTTCACGTCCGACGCTGCCGACGCGGCCTGATCCATTCGAATATTGGGAAAGAGACTGACATGGCGACCAAATCCCCCGACGACATCAAGCAGAGCGACGAATGGCAGAAGGCGGTCGATTATGCGATCACCGACCATGACATCGAAAGGCAGGAAAAGCTGCTGGGCTATATGCAGGCGGCCAAGACCCGCGAATATATCCAGACCGCGACGACCGACAATATCCGCAATTTCGCGCATGGCACGGGGGACGATAATCCTCTGTTTTGCGATCCCGATTATGCACGCGGCACCCGATGGGGCAGCGTGATCGCGCCAGGCATGATGGTCGGCCAGATCAATTCGCCAATGCTCGGCGATCCGCCGAGCGAAGAGATCAAGGCGCTGCGTAAGAGTTTGTGGAAGGGCGTCCACGTCTTTGTATCCGGTTCGCAATGGAACTGGTATCGTCCGGTATTTCCCGGCGACACCATCTACAGCTATAATGGCGATGAGACTTCGGAAGTGAAGCAGTCCGAGTTTTCTGGTCGCTCGGTCATTTCGGTGCGCAAGGACGTTAAGATCAACCAACGCGGCGAGGTCGTAGCCGTCTATCGCATTCTGCGAGTGCTGACAGAACGCAAGACTGCCGCCAAGAAAGGCAAATACAGCGCGATTGAGCCTGCGACCTATACTGACGAGGATATCGCGAAGATCGATGAGGTCTATGCGAGCGAGGTCGTTCGTGGCAGCGAGCTCCGCAATTTCGAAGACGTCCAGGTGGGCGACAGCCTGGGGAAGATGGCCAAGGGACCGCTCACCGTTACTGACGTCATCGTCTATCATGCCGGCGGCTACGGTTTTGTACCCTACGCGCCGACCGTCGGTCGCCTGGCGCACAAGAATCGCAAGCGTATCCCGGCCTTCTATGTGAAGAACGAGTATGGCGTTCCCGATGTGGCACAGCGTCTTCATTGGGATCCGCTCTGGGCACAGGCGATCGGCAATCCGATGGCCTACGACTATGGGGTCATGCGCGAAAGCTATCTGTGGCACTATCTCAATGATTGGGCTGGCGATGATGGCATCATCACCCATGTTCATGATGAAATTCGCAAGTTCAACTATATGGGCGACGTTCAAACGATCACCGGCGAAGTCACCGGCAAGCGCGAGGAAGGTGGCCAGAATCTGGTCGATGTGAAAGTCATCTTCACCAACCAGAGGGGCGATGAGACCGTTCGTGCCACGGCCACCATCGCCCTTCCCAAGAAGGGCGGGATCGCGATGTACCCCGAAGTTCCTCGTGACCTGGCGGAAGAAGCAGCGAAGATGATGCAGCGCCATTGGGAATTGTCGAGAAAGAAGTAGGATGACGTTTCAGACCATCAGAGTTGAGGGACGCGGACCAGTCGAGATTGTTACTCTCGACCGGCCTGCCGCGCTCAACGCTCTGTCCGAACAACTGGTTGGCGAACTGGGCGATTATGTCTGTGCGCTCAAGCACAGGCGCGATGTGCGGGTCGTTATTCTACGCGGCGAAGGGCGCTCCTTCTGCGCTGGCCTGGACATCAAGGAAAGCCGCACCGAAACCAATGAGACCCGCTTCCAGAGAAGTTGGCGCGTGCAGACGCAATTGGGTGACGTACTCAAGGCCATGCGCCTGGCGCCACAGCCCTTCATTGCACTGGGCCATGGCGCGGCATGCGGCGGTGGCTTCTCGCTGATGCTGGCATCGGACGTGCGGTTCGGCGCACCCGATCTTCGTATGAATGCGGCATATATCAAGATTGGTCTCGGCGGGGCGGACATCGGTTCCAGCTATTTTCTGCCGCGACTCGTCGGCGCCAGCTTGGCCGCGGAACTGCTGCTCACCGGCCGGTTCATCCATGCCGATCGCGCCCTGCGACTGGGCCTGCTCAGTGACGTCGTGGAGCCGGAAAAGCTGCTTGATACCGGTCTCGCCCTGGCCGATGAAATGGTCGCGAACAGCCCCTATGGCCTGTCGCTGACTAAACAAGCGCTCAACATGAACATCGACGCCCCCTCAATCGAGTCTGCTTTTGCGATCGAGGACCGACAACAGGTCATGTTGTCGGAAACGTTCGACCATCGGGAAGCGATGACCGCCTTCGTCGAGAAACGCCCGCCCGTATATCAAGGCCGCTGACGCGCGCCCCATGCCTTCGACCCGGAGATCATCATGCTCGACACCGCCGCCCGTTTTGCCTTCAACGAAGACCATGCGATGTTCCGCGACACCGTGCGGCAGGTCTTCGCTAGGGAATTGATCCCCAATCTCGATCGCTTCGAGGAGGAGGGGATTGTCAGCCGGGATTTCTGGCGCGCCTGCGGTGACGCTGGGATGCTTTGCCCGACGGTCAAGGAAGAACATGGAGGGCTGGGGCTCGATTTCGGCTTTAACGTCGTGGTTGCGGAGGAACTAGCCTATGCCGGTTCTTCGGCCGGTATCACTTTGCAGAACGACATCACGGCCGAATATATCGAAGTCTATGGCTCGCCCGAGCAGCATGACAAATATCTACCCAAAATGGTCAGCGGCGAATGTATCACGGCGATCGCCATGACCGAACCGGGCACAGGGTCCGACCTTCAGGGTATCCGCACAACAGCCAGGAAGGACGGCAATCATTATATCATCAATGGCTCCAAGACCTATATTACCAACGGCCAGAATGCCGACGTCATCATCGTTGCGGCGAAAACCAATCCGGAATTGGGCGCCAAGGGCGTCTCGCTGATCCTGGTCGATGCCGACACCGCCGGTTTCAAGCGTGGTCGCAATCTCGACAAGATCGGTCAGCATTCGGCCGACACTTCGGAGCTGTTCTTCGAGGATGTCCGCGTTCCCATTTCGAATTGCCTGGGGCAGGAAGGGCAGGGCTTCATTTATCTGATGAGTCAGTTGCCGCAGGAACGCCTGTCGATCGCCGTGTCCGCCCAAGCTGCCGCGCAGCGCGCTTTCGACGAAGCAGTCAGTTTCACGAAGGAGCGACAGGCTTTCGGCCAGGCAGTGTTTCAGTTCCAGAATACCAAGTTCACGCTGGCCGACATGAAGAGCCAGCTGCAGGTGGGTTGGGCGCATCTCGACTGGGCAATCAACCGGCATCTGGCCGGTGTGCTCACCACTGCGGAAGCGTCGGCCGCCAAGCAATGGCATACTGACATGCAGGGCCGCGTGATAGACATGGCGCTGCAACTTCATGGTGGCGCAGGCTATATGAACGAATATATGGTGGCTCGCTTATGGCGAGACGCGCGGGTGACGCGCATCTTCGGGGGTACCAATGAAATCATGAAGGAAGTGGTGAGCCGCTCCCTCTGATAGCGGGAGGTCTTCCATGTCGGAATCGCGTGTAATCATGACGGTCACGGATGGGGTGGCGGATGTCCGCTTCAACCGTCCGGACAAGCTCAATGCTCTCGACGAAGCGCAGTTCCGGGCAATCGCGGCGACCATCGCGGAGATTGAGGCGCGGCGGGATATTCGCTGCGTCCTGCTCTCGGGAGCGGGCAGGGCGTTCAGCGTCGGGGTCGATCTCGACAGTCTGGCCAGTGCGCCTGCCTTGCGCGACCTGATGCCGCGTACCTGTGGCGAGGCCAATCTGTTCCAGCAATGCGCCTGGGGATGGCGCACATTGCCGGTGCCCGTCATCGCTGCGGTGCATGGCTACGCTTTTGGTGCGGGATGCCAGATGATGCTGGGAGCCGACATTCGCTTCTGCGCGCCGGACGCCGAACTGTCCGTCATGGAAATGCGCTGGGGTCTGGTTCCCGATGTTGCCGGTATCGCGTTGCTGCGCGGTCTTGTTCGCGAAGATCGGCTCCGCGAAATCATTTTCAGCGGGCGCCGTTACCAAGGCGCGGAGGCCGCCGATATCGGGCTGGTGACGCACGTCGCTGCTGACCCCTATGCCAAAGCGATGGCGATGGCGCGCATCATTGCCGCTTTCAGTCCCCATGCAATGCGCGCGGCCAAGCGACTGCTCAACCTGCCATGGGAAACCAGCAACGCAGCAATGCTTCTCGCCGAATCACGGGAACAGGAAGTGCTGCTGGCATCGGAAAATCATGCCGAGGCCGTGCGCGCCGCCCGCGATAAGCGTGCTCCCACTTTCAAGGACTAGCGAACCGCGCGCGCCGGTTCATTGGACAGTATTCCGCGCAACGCCGCAACCAGCGCCAGGGGCTGCTCGATCATGACATGATGGTTACAGGCGGGGATCGCGACCGGCTTTCCGGCGTGAGGGGCGATCTTGAGCGCCAATTCCACGCGCTCGGGTGTCATTACGTCGCTCTCGGCCCCGTAAATGACGTCGGTCGGCACGCTCACGCCGAACAGCTCGTGACGATAGCGCTCCCTGTTGAGCGACTTGGCGGCTTGATGATCGAACTTCCAGCTCCACCCATCCGCCGTCTGCACCACGCCATGGCGGGCGATATACTCCATGATCGCGGGGACCGGCTCGCGAACATCGGGGATCAGGCGAAAGCGCGCCATCGCACTATTCTGGTCGGGATAGATTCGCAGCGGCGGGGTAGGGATTTGATGCGCCTGCTCATCGACGGTAGGAATGCCCGCATCGATCATGATCAAACGCTGTATCCACTCCGGCGCCAGTTTGGTCGCCAATATTCCGCCCATGGTCCCGAAACTGTGCGTGACCAGGGTGAAGGGAGCAAAGCCGCAGGCGGCCGCCACGGCGAGAATCTCCCTGCCATTCTGCGCCCGGCTATAGGCCTCCCGACGGTCGCTATCGCCCATCCCGGATAGATTGAGGGCGACCACCCGATAGCGATCCGTGAACGATGGCGCGATATGGTCCCACCACCTTGCATGGGCGCGAAAGCCATGGACCAGCACCAGGCCCGGCAGAAATACGGAATCCATATTCCAGCCAAGGCAAGCGATACGCGCCCCTTCCACCTCTACCTGAAAGGCCCGGGGAGTGTGCGCCCATTGTGTGGTAAGCCAATTCCCTAAAGCGGTATCGTTCGCCATGCATAATCCTTGGTTTCGTCAGCCGCTGGCCTCAATGCGACAACGCAGGAATCAGATGCTATACAACCTAGTCAACGTAGTACATAGAAAGGGAAGTAGCGTGTCAAACCGGCTTTGGATGTGGGACGGATCGACCGTTTCGCCGCGACCGAAGGCCGAACCGGAGAATAAAGACAAGCATGGCCTACGAAACGATCCTGTACGACATTATCGATGACGTTGCCGTCATCAAGATGAACCAGCCCAAGACTCTGAACGCTATGACGACGCAGATGGGTGAAGAACTGTTGGACGCCGTATGGCGCGCTGAAAAGGAAGCGCGCGCAATGCTCGTAGGCTCGGTCGGTCGGGGCTTCTGCTCGGGCGCAAATCTGGCCGAAGGCGGGATCGACCTCACCGATCCCAACCGTGACATGGGCGGCAATCTCGACGGAATCTTCAATCCTATCATCTATCAGATGCGGGCGGCGCAGATACCCGTGGTGACAGCCGTGAAGGGGCCGGCGGCAGGGGTGGGCTGTGGCATAGCACTTGCCGGCGATATGATCGTAGCGGGCGAAAACGCCATCTTCTTCCAGGCGTTCAGCAAGGTCGGCCTGGCGCCCGACGGCGGGTCATCCTACCTGCTGGTCAAGGCGATTGGTCGCCCGCGCGCGATGGAGATGATGTTGCTCGGTCCGAAGCTAAAGGCGCCGCAAGCGCTGGAATGGGGCATGATAAACCGGGTCGTGGGCGACGACGAAGTCGATGACAGGGCGCTTGATCTGGCGCGGGAACTGGCCCGTGGACCCCGATCGCTGGGCATCATCAAGCGGGTGGCTTGGGCAGCGCTCGACGCATCCTTCGAGACAGCCCTGTCGAACGAGCGCGTCGCCCAGCGCGAAGCTGGGCGGACAGAAGATTTCGGGGAGGGTGTAGCGGCCTTCCGCGACAAGCGTCCCGCACAATTCAAGGGGCGATGAGGCAATGGCATCGTCGCTGCTGTTCGATCTGTCCGGCAAGGTTGCCATCGTCACCGGGGGCAATGGGGGCCTTGGCCTAGGCATGGCCAAAGGGCTGGCGCAGGCGGGGGCATCGATCGCGATTGCCGCGCGGCGTGCCGACAAGGCGCAGGCTGCTCTCGCTGAGTTGGACGCGATGGGCGCTAGGGCGATTTTCGTCGAAACAGATGTAGCGGATCGCGCATCCTGCTTCGCCATGGCGCAGAGCGTCGCGGACCGGCTAGGACGGGTCGACATCTTGATCGCCAATGCCGGCATCGGCGAAGGCGCCCGGCCTGAAACGATGGATGAAGCCATGTGGCGCCGCACGCTCGACATCAATCTGTCCGGCAGCTTCTTCAGCGCCCAAGCTGTATATCCGCACCTGAAAGCGGCTGGCGGTGGCAAGCTGGTGATGCTCGGGTCGATGACATCGATCTTCGGGGCGGCGGGCGCCGCCAATTATGCAGCCAGCAAGGGTGCCGTGGTGCAGCTTGCCAAATCCCTGGCGATCGCCTGGGCGCGCGACAATATCCAGGTGAACGCCATCCTGCCTGGCTGGTTGGTCACGGACATGGTTGCGGACACCAAGGCGAGAGCGCCGGAATTTGACGAGGGCATCGTCGCCCGCACGCCAGCGCGGCGGTGGGGCGAACCGGACGATCTGGCTGGGACCGCCGTCTATCTCTGCTCGCGCGCATCCGATTTCGTCACCGGCACGGCTATTCCTGTCGATGGCGGTTATGCGGTGATGTAGGCGTCCCGTGGCGCTGATCCAGAGCATCGACGAAGGCAATGTGCGGACGCTGACGCTCGATCGGTCAGACTGGCATAATGCGATCGGACCGGACCTGCTTTGCGAACTCGCGGCCGCACTTGATGCGACGCGCGCTGATCCGACCATTGGCGCGCTGATCCTGACCGGGGCCGGATCGATGTTCAGTGCCGGCGGCAATTTGCAGGCGCTGCTTGACGGCCTGCGAACCCGTGACATGGCTGCCGAAAGGGCCGCGCTGGATGCGGCGGTCGCGACGGTGGACCTTTTGCGGACCTTGCCGATTCCGACTTTAGCGGCGGTCAACGGCCCTGCGGCGGGTGGGGGCCTTGCACTAGCGCTCGCTTGCGATTTGCGTGTCGCCGCCGACAGCGCGAAATTCGCTTATGCCTATGGCGCTATCGGGCTGGCGGGAGATCTTGGTATAAACTGGCTACTGGTCCGCGCGGTGGGACAGGCGAGGGCGCGCAGCATTGCATTTGGCGGGGTGCTCGACTCACAAGCTGCGCTGGCGGCCGGTCTGGTGGAAAGCGTCGTCCCTGACGCTGCGCTGCTCGAAGAAGCACAGCGCCGTGCGCAGCATCTGGCCCATATTCCCGCATCTGCCGCTGCGGCGATAAAGGCCAACCTGGATTTTGCCACAGAGCATGATTTTGCCAAAGCTGCGCTACATGAATGCGAAAGTTTTCAAAGGGTTCGCGGCGGGGCGGCACATCGCGCCGCCGTCGAAGCTTTCCTCCAAAGGTCGGCGCGCAAATAGCGTCCACGTGGCGCGGTCGGCCACTGCACGAACCTGCCGAAGGAGGGCGCCGAACACGCAGTCGGCGCCTGCCATTATGCTGCTTCAGATTTCGATGCCGATCTTACCGAAATGCAAACCGCTTTCCTGATGACGAAAGGCATCTGCAAGGTCCGCCAAAGCGAATCGCGTTTCGACCACTGGGCGGATGCCGGTGGCATCGATCGCGGCGATCATGTCCAGTTGATGCCTGCGACTGCCTACCGTCACGCCGATGACGCGCGCCTGCTTGCCCATCAGCATCGCGGTCGGTACTGTACCCTGGAAGCCGGCGAGTACGCCGATCATTGAGATATGCCCGCCAACCCGGATCGCCGCCAGTGACTGCGGCAAAGTTCCCGCGCCGCCGATCTCCACGACATGATCGACACCGCGTCCGCCGGTCAGCTTCTTCGCAGTCGAGCCCCATTTTGTGTCCCCCCGGTAGTTGATGATGTGATCTGCACCCATCGCCTTCAAGCGTTCCAGCTTTTCGTCGGAAGATGAAGTGGCTATCACGGTGGCACCCATCGCCTTGGCGAATTGTAGCGCGAAAATGGAGACGCCGCCCGTGCCCTGGACCAGCACGCTGTCGCCTGCCTTGATCGCGCCTTCGACGACCAGCGCGCGCCAGGCCGTGAGGCCAGCGCAGGTCAGCGTCGCCGCTTCCATCGCGTCATAGCCTCGGGGCGCAGGGGTGAACCAATTGGCCGGGCCAGTAACGACCTCGCGTGCGTAGCCATCCATACCGTCCCCTGGCACGTTGGTGAAGCCGCCATCCTGCGGTCCGCCATTGGCCCAATCGGGAAAGAAGGTCGAAACTACCAGGTCGCCGACGGCAAATTGGGTGACGTCTTCTCCCAAGGCTATGATCTCACCGGCGCCATCCGACAGGGGAATGCGACCGGCCGGGACCGGGATGGCGCCCGTCACGACTGCATAATCATGATAGTTAAGCGAACTGGCGCGCAACCGGACTTGGATTTCGCCGCGGCCGGGCGCCGGGGCATTTGGCAGATGGACGACGCGCATCGTGTCGAGAGTTGCCGGGTTACTGATCTGTATTGCCTGCACGTATCGTCTCCTGAAATTGGGGCGTAACGCATCTTGCCCACAAACAATGCTTGTCCTTCGAATGATCCTGTCCCACACATAGGTACATAGGTGAACCTTGTTGTGAAATGGCCAAATGGGCAATCGAGGATGTATGGCGGGCGAACCCAGGGAAATAGCGATACCGCGACCGGCAGCGACCATCCTGCTCGTGCGCGACGCGCCGTTCGAGGTGCTTATGGTGCGGCGCCATGCCGGTCAGACCTTTTCTTCCGCGCTTGTTTTTCCGGGCGGCACGGTTGACGAAAGCGATTGGTCTGACGCCTGGCTGGACCTGGCGACAGGCGGTGAAGCCCTGGACCCCGCGGAACGCGCTCTGCGAATTGCCGCCTTTCGCGAAACTTTCGAGGAAACGGCTATCCTGTTGGCGCGGGATGCCGACGGCAGGCCCGTATCATGTCGCAGCACGGAGCGTGACGATTTTCGCACGGTCGTTGCGGAGAGTGGCGGCACGCTCTGGCTCGACGATCTGATCAAGTTCGGCCATTGGATCACGCCTGTGAATGGGCCAAAGCGGTTCGATACGCATTTCTTTCTTGCCCGGACTGCGGCGAATCAGGAAGCGGTGTGTGATGGCGGGGAGGCCGTCGCTCTGGAATGGGCCTCGCCGGAATCGATCTTGGCGCGGGCGGCTGCAGGCGAGCGATCGATCCTCTTTCCCACGCGCATGAACCTTCGGCGTTTGGCGGAGTCCGGCACGGTGGAGGATGCCCTGACCACCGCGCGTGCCCGGCCCGTCTTTACAGTGCTGCCGCGTGTCGAACGACGCGAGGGCGGCATGGCGGTCGTGATTCCCCAGGATGCAGGCTATGGCGAAACCGAGAATTTTCATCCGCGTGAAGAGATGGCGGGCCATGCTGCCGGGCAGCCGGGCGAGGGCTGAAGCGCGCACAGCGAACGGCCAGCGCGACACGGTCGGCCGCCCTCACATGTTTGGAGAGGCTAGAGATGTCGATATTATATGATGACGCACAGCAGGCGATCGGCGGAGAGGCCGTTCGTATTCTGGCCGACCGGACGCGCAGCGAGACGCTGAAGGCATTGCTGGAAACGACGGGGCGCTATGACATGCGCTTCTGGGAAACCTGCAAGGAGCAGGGTTGGACCGCCGTCGGCATACCAGAGGTGTTTGGCGGTATCGGTCTGGGTCTGGTCGAACTGGGGCTCATCGCAGAGGCCATTGGGCAGGTCGCTGGCGGTGCGCCTTTTCTCGGCACCGGCCACGGCGTGGCCCAAGCCATTTTGCGCTACGGCTCGGACGCGTTGAAAGAGCGCTGGCTGCCGACATTGGCAAGTGGCGAAACGATCGGTGCGGTCGCTTTTGCTGAAGGCGCCGATATGCTGCCATCGGAGCCGGCTTTGCGCCTTACGCACGGCCGCCTTGTCGGAGCGAAGCCGGCGGTTTGCGCTGGCGCCGTCGCCCAGGTCGCGCTCGTGCTGGCTTCGGGCGAACAGGGTCCAGTTCTCGCGCTGGTTGAACTGGCTGGGGACGGGGTAACGCGGGATATGGTCCACACTTTCGACAATAGCCGCTGCACGGCCCACCTGCACTTCGATGGCGTGGAAGCGTCCGTCCTGACCGGCGAGGGCGCGCTGCTTGCGGCCCGCGCTGTGCTGGAACTGCAGGCCGTCGTGACCGCGCATGAACAGGTGGGCGGGGCCGAGGCGATGCTGGGCAAGGCGCGCGACTATGCGATGGATCGCCGCGCCTTTGGCCAGGTGATCGGTGGATTCCAGTCCGTGAAGCACCGTATTGCCGAGGGTTATGTTCTGGTGGAACTGGCTCGCGCCAATGCCATCCATGCTGCGGCTTCCGAAGGCGAAGCCGATTTCGGCCGCCATGCCGCTGCGGCGCGGCTGTCTGCAACCGAAGCTTATGATAGCGTTTCGCGCGATGCGACACAGGTGCACGGTGGCATTGGCGTCACTTGGGAAGCCGACCTTCACCTGCATCAGCGCCGCGCGCGGACGCTGGCGATCGAGAATGGCCCCGCCTTGTTCTGGGAAGATGCCCTGGTAGACTATCTGGTGGAAGAGGCCGCATGAGTATAGATCTGGAAATCTATCGCGCCGATGCGAAGGCATGGCTCGAAACGAAAGCCATGGAGTTCGGGCGCGCCGCGCGCCGGGGCCTGTCCGAAGAGAAAGACCTGACACTCGGCCGGCGCTGGCAGGCGGAAAAATTCGCGGCGGGCTATTCAGCCATCAACTGGTCCAAGGAGCATGGAGGCCAGGGACTAGGTGCGTTGGAGAAACTCGCCTTCGAACAGGAAGAGATGAAGCACAGCTTTCCGAACGACTATTTCGGCGTCAGTCTCGGGATGCCGGTGCCCATCATGCTGCGTTATGTGAAGGGGGATTGGGCGCGCGAACGCGCGACCAAGGCGTTGAAGGGGGAGGAGATCTGGTGCCAACTCTTTTCCGAGCCGGCTGCGGGATCGGATCTTGCCGGCCTGCGGACGCGGGCGGATCGCGACGACGCCACCGGGGACTGGATAATCAACGGCCAGAAATTGTGGACCACCTGGGCGCAATATGCCGATTATGGCGTCATCGTCGCGCGCAGCGATCCGACGGTAGCCAAGCATCGGGGTCTTACCTATTTCTGGGTCGACATGAAGTCTCCCGGTGTCACGGTCAGGCCGGTCAGGCTGGCGGAAGGCCGTTCCGAGGTAAATGAGGTCTTCTTCGACGACGTCCGAATTGCCGATAGCCAGAGGCTGGGTTCGGTCGGCGGTGGTTTTGGCGTGGCCATGGAGACGCTGATGATCGAGCGCTACCAGGCGACCGATCCGGCTGGATTCGGCCCACCCATCGACCTGTTCGTCGAGGAAGCGAAGACGATCCGCATCGGTGGCAAGTCCGCGATCCAAGACGGGCGCGTGCGGGAACGCATTGCCCGAACCTATGCCGCGCAATCCGCTCTGGCGGCAATCCATCGCAGGGCTTTGCTCAGTCTGGCTGCCGGTATGCAGCCTGGCCCTGAAGGATCGGTCCATAAACTGGTATCTGTCCGCACCCGTCAGAAGTTGAGCGAATTCGCGATGGACCTCAAGGGCGTCGATGGGATGCGCTATGATGAGGATAAGACGCGCAAGGAAAGCTGGTCGAAAAGCTGGATGACCGCGCCTACCGGCCGCATCGCGGGGGGCGCGGACGAAATGCTGCTCAATACAATCGCTGAAAAGATATTGGGGCTGCCGCAGGACCACAGGCCGGACAAGGGTGTCGCCTTTAACGACATTCCACGCTGACCACCCGATGACTGATATGGAGTATACATGCCGCCACGGGATTTTCTGATTTTCCTGGCGATTTGTGTGGCCTGGGCTCTCAATACGATCGTCAGCAAGCTGGTCGTCGGAGACATGGCTGTGCCGCCGCTTTTTTACGCGGCGGCCAGGACATTGGTGGTTGGGCGCTTCTGTACCGATACCTGTTCCCGATACCCGAACAGCTATGGCGGGTTTGCTTCGTGACGCTGCTGGTCGGGGGA
This sequence comes from Sphingobium sp. UBA5915, assembly GCF_002431195.1. NCBI lineage: Bacteria > Pseudomonadati > Pseudomonadota > Alphaproteobacteria > Sphingomonadales > Sphingobiaceae > Sphingobium > Sphingobium sp. UBA5915. Next base: position 24,430 of record NZ_DJDV01000007.1, read on the forward strand.
GGGGGCTTTGCACTCCTGTTCATCGGTTTGCAGACCGCTACGCCTTCGTCGGCAGCCGTCGTCATTTTGTCCCAGACGCCGCTCACCATCCTGTTCGCTGTGCTGCTCCTCGGCGAGCAGGTGGGCGTTCGACGGATTATCGGCATGATATTGACATTGGCTGGCGTTCTGGTGGTGCTGTTCGATCCGATGGGAATGCGTGGGTCGCTCGGCTTGATCTTCGTGGGGTTGTGCGCCTTGGCGGGATCGCTGGGGTCCGTCATGCTCAAGCAATTGTCGACCCAGCCGATCCGGCTTCAGGCTTGGGGCGGTGTAGCGAGCAGTATCGTGCTGATGCCGCTCAGCCTGTTGGCTGAGAAGGGGCAGTGGGCCGCAATTCAAGCTGCGAACTGGCAGTTCGTCGCCGCTCTGCTCTTTTCCGCGGTAGTCGTGTCCATCATCGCGCACACCACATATTATGGCCTGCTCCAGCGCTACGACGCCAACATGATCGCGCTGCTGACGCTGATGACGCCGATATTCACCATTGCCCTAGGCGCGGTAATCACCGGCGACCCCATCGGCTGGCGCCTGATAGCTGGCGCATTGCTCGCAGTGGGCGGTGTCCTCATCATCGTCATTCGTCCAAGCCGCACTCTGCCGAAATGGCTGATCGTGCGCGACCTATGATCGATCAGCAGCCGCCGGCGAGCGCCAATGAAACCGCATCATTGATTCGTCGGCGAAATGTCTCGGGCGTGGGCGCCTTGCCCAATTTGGCGCCGCGCGCGGCATGTACGAGGACGTTCGCAACCTGGGCCGTGGACAGGCCCTTGCCGGAAAAGTCAGTGTCGCCATCCGCTTCCGCCCGGTCGAGCATGGCCTGGATGCGGGCGCGCGGGCGTGGCCCGCCTTGGGTAAAATGGTCCGGATGGGCCGCGACAAAGGCCTTGAGTTCGCTCAGATGCTCGGCATCGCCGAACCATTCGAGCGCCACGCCGAAATAGGCGTAGAGCAAAGCGCGCAGGCGCTGCGACAGCGGTGCGTCGCTGGTTTCCGCCGCGACGACACGACTTTCCACCTCGGCCTGGCAGCGATCCAGCATCATGGCAAAAATCGCCACCTTGCCACTGAAATGCAGATAAAGAGTGGCTTTCGCGACACCCGCCTCGCGCGCGATATCGTCCATCGATGTCCTCCGATACCCATGCCGGACGAACAGGATTCGCGTGGCTTCCACGATTTGGTCTAGCCGGACGACGGTTGGGCGAGGCGCGCTGGTCATGAGATTCAAATATAGAGGGACTAGACCCAATGCAAGAATATGGTCTAGTTATTCTACCAACGGATTCGGTGGGGAGGACGAGCCATGCGCTATATCAATCTGGGGAATACAGGCCTCAAAGTGTCTCGCCTCTGCTTGGGCTGCATGACCTACGGTGCTACCGGGAACGGTTCCTCCAGCACAGGACATGCCTGGACGCTGGACGAAGACACGAGTCGTCCCTTCTTTCGGGCCGCTTTGGAGGCCGGGATCAATTTCTTCGACACGGCCAATGGCTATTCCGCCGGTACATCCGAGGAATTTACCGGCCGCGCCATCAAGGCGATGGCACGCCGCGATGAGGTGGTCATCGCAACCAAGGCTTACATCCCATGGCGCAACGCCCCAAATGCTGGCGGGCTGAGCCGCAAAGCCCTGTTCCAGGCGATTGATGACAGTCTGCGCCGATTGGGCACCGATTATATCGACCTGTATCAGATCCATCGCTGGGATAACGACACGCCGATCGAAGAGACGATGGAGGCGCTGCACGATATCGTAAAGGCCGGCAAAGCCCGTTATATCGGCGCATCATCGATGTGGGCGTGGCAGTTTTCAAAGGCGCAACATGTCGCCCAGACCAACGGCTGGACTCGTTTCGTGTCGATGCAGCCGGAGGTGAACCTTCTCTATCGGGAGGAAGAACGGGAGATGATCCCGCTCTGCATCGATCAGGGCGTGGGGGTCCTTCCCTGGAGCCCGTTAGCGCGCGGCAAACTGGCCCGGTCCTGGGATGCGGCGACGACGCGCTCGCGCACCGATCAGTTCAGTCAATTTCTGTTCGGCAAGACCGAGGATGAGGATCGGCAGGTGGTCGAAGCCGTGCTGGCATTGGCCAGGAACCGGGGTGTCGCTCCAGCTCAAATCGCGCTCGCTTGGCTGCTGGCCAAGCCTGGCATCACGGCGCCGATTATTGGCGCGTCCAAGCCGGAGCATCTGACCGACGCCATTGCGGCACTGGACTTGGTTCTGGAAGGCGCTGAGATCGAAGCATTGGAGGCCCCGTACGTTACCCACGCGGTTGTAGGCCTTTCTTTTTCCGCCCCATTTCGTGGTCGGATCACGCCGCCCTCGGCGATTGAACAGGGAGATCGTTGATCATGCATGTGGTGGTAACCGGCAGCGCCGGCAAGATCGGACGCGAAGCCGTCCGCGCGCTCAAGGTTGCGGGGCACAAGGTGACCGGTATCGACCTTAAGGGAGGTATCGTCGATGGCGTTCGCACGGTGAAGGTGGACTGCGCCGATTTCGGCGAGGTCATGGGCGCCTTTTCCGGTGTCGATACCATCTCGAAGCCCGATGCGGTCGTGCATCTGGCGGGCATCCCGATGCCCGGCCTGGCCAGCGATGCCGATATATTCCAGGTCAACACCCTTTCGACCTATAATATCTTTTCCGCCTGCACACGATTGGGCATCTGCCGCGTGATATGGGCGTCGAGTGAGACGATCCTCGGCTTGCCCTTCACCACGCCGCCGACCTATCTCCCGCTGGACGAAGACGCGCCCGACCTGCCTAACTGGTCCTATTCGCTGTCAAAGCATCTGGGCGAGGCGATGGCCGAACAATTTGTGCGCTGGCACCCGCAGATGACGATCGCCTCGCTGCGCTTCTCCAACGTGTTCGATGCGGCTGACTATGCTCAGCGTGACGCGATCGAAGCGCGACCCGAAGGGCGAAAGCTCAATCTGTGGGCTTATGTCGATGCGCGCGATTGTGGGGAGGCATGTCGGCTGGCGGTGGAGGCCGATCTTTCAGGCCATCAGCGAATGATCATTGCGGCAGCTGACTCGGTGGTAAGCGTACCGAGCGCAGAGCTGGCCGCCCGGTATTTCCCTGAAACGCCGATCAGGGACGGCCTTGAAGGGAATGCATCTTTTCTGTCGTCCTCGCGCGCCCGCGACCTGATCGGCTATCGTCCACAATATGGCTGGCGGGAGCGGTAAGGGATGGCCTTGAAGGACGATCCGACGTGGCTCATCCGCGATCGCTATCCGCTGCATTTTACCACCCGTATTCTTTACGCCGACATGGACGCTTTCCGGCATCTCAACAATGGCGCAACAGGCCGCTATTTCGAGGAAGGGCGCGCTGATCTCAACATGTCCGTGTTCGGGAAGGAGAGCATGATCGATCCGCCAGGCGGCTTGCAACTGCTGTTTGCGACCGTGACGATCGATTTCATCAAGCAGGCCCATTATCCTGGAGCAGTCGAGATCGCGACCGGGCTCACTCGGATAGGAAGCAGCTCGTACATCATTGCGCAGGCCGCGTTCCAACATGACGTCTGCTTTGCCCTGAGTGAGGCTGTTATGGTAAAGGCAGTTGACGGCCGCCCGGCCGCGTTAGTCCAAGAAGAGAAGCTACGTATGGAGCGTTTATTGATTTCAAATGTCAATTAGCGTCTAGGGTCAGGACTCACTGATCAGAGCCAGAAGATGACGGTGGCAGCGAGTGCTATCGCCGATAAGAAGGCGGTTGGGCAGCGGTCGTAACGGGTGGCGACGCGGCGCCAGTCCTTGAGGCGGCTGAACATAATCTCGATGCGGTTGCGGCGCCTGCAGCGGCGTTTGTCGTATTTGAT
>NZ_DJDV01000054.1:0-3040 GCF_002431195.1 Sphingobium sp. UBA5915
ATGGTCCTGAACATCTCCGAAAATGAGAGCGACCAGTTCCTCCACGGCACGACCCAGAACAGCGTGGAAGACGTTGCTGGCGTGACCTCCACCCGCATGGGCCTTCTGGCCCAGACCCTTTCGACCGGCACCGTCAACAAGTTCACTGACAGCTTCGGCGTTCTGGCGAAGGTCGAGGCTCCAGCCGTCAACGAAGATGGCACTGGCGCGCTCAGCGATGCCGTGCTGGTCCTGCGTTCGACCCTTCACAGCAACTACCTCGCTGGTGCTGTTCTCGTCATCTCGTCCGACTTTGAACTCAAGGTCATGCAGGAGAAGGACAAGAACGGTCGTCCAGTCTGGGCACCTGCTGATGCGTCGATCTCCGGTCTGCCCGGCGGCACCATCTACGGCGTCCGCTATGTCGTGGACGACATGATGCCAGACGTTGCTACGGCGATCAGCACGGCCAAGCCTGCTGCGATCCTCGCGGACTTCAAGAAGGCATACACCATCGCGGATTATGGCACGATGAAATGGGTCGTGGACCCAATCACCGAACCACAGTTCGTGAAGTATAGCGCCCGTCGCCGCACTGGCGCAGCGATTGTCGATTATAAGGCGATCCGCGCTCTGGTCCTGACCGCCGCGTAAGGATTGATCGATGCCGTACCATGCCGGACATTACGGCATGGTACGGCACCATCATACCTATCGGTCAGTCTTCTTCATCGTCATCATACAGCGCAACTTCTTGTGCATATACAAACTCTTCATCTGCGGAAGGCTTGGCTTCACGGATAGCCTCCTCTTCAGAACCGTAGAGCGTTCCGCCCTCCTTTACCCACCCTTCATCCTCGTCATAGTATTCAATGATCTGACGAACAGCCTTATAGCGGATACCATTATCAACTTCACTATTGCTCTCTTCTTCTTCTTCTTGCATCGCAACAGTTACGCCATCGACTAGATCAGCGGTATCATCAGCTTCACGCTTGCTGACATACCTCGTTCCCTGCCCCACATCGACCCACTCGTTACCCTCACTCCATTCATCGCCCTGTTCGCGATTTCTCACGACGAAATACGAACTCATAAATTCTGCACTCCTTTAAATGATCACGATGCGTAAAACCCACTTGGCAAACGCCGCAGGTCATTATTTCTATCGAGAAATTGGCGCGACTCTCGCCGGGTGTTTCGGCGATCCTATGGCAAATCCATCCATCTCGTCATCTCAATAAATAGCTACGAACACTCAAAAATAGAGGTCGCAGGATGGGATTGGAAACAACAGGATCAGCGGCGAATAGCTGGCAGACCATCGTTCAGGCGAACCAATTCCTGACCGATTTCGTCCACCCGCTGCTGGGCGTCAGCCCGGAACTCAGCAATGGTGACGAACCCTACCTGATCGAAGCCGCGAAAGAGATTTCGCGCATGTGGTCATTCAAGGGCCAGCCAGTCGAGCCGCTCCAGACATTGGCATGGCCGCGCAAAGGCGTCGTCATAGAAGGCAAGACGCCCGGATCGGATTGGTATGCGCGCAATTTCCCACACCTAGATCCCGGCTATGAGGAATATGTCCGCTTCCTGCATTTCGATAGCCCCGGTATTTCGAATGCGCCGACGCTCCTGCCCAATGATGTGGTGCCCAATGACATTCTGGAAGCGCAGGCAATCCTTGCTGCATTCAAGGTCCGCAATATCACGCTCTGGCAGGACAATGCGTTCAATGCCTCAGAACTGAAGCTGGACGGCGTGGGCACGATCAAGCCCGCCAATGCCGTCGCTGCTACGGATGCCGTGTTCATGCGCCTAGCGCGCTGGGGTTCGTTCAGGGGCGTGTCGATCGTTCGTCCTGGCGGTGCGCGATAATGGCGACCGTCTATGAGAATTTCGCGAGCGCGGTAACGACGCTCTATGCAGGCCCATTGGGGGGCAGCTTCATTCTTCGTCGCACCAGCGGCGGCGGCTATAATGCCAACGGAGAGATTGTCCCTGTCACTACCCGCGACCTTCGCGTTCGCGGCGTCGTAAGGGACAAGGAGTTCTGGAACGCCGGGGCGCTGCTAGGCGTCCGCACCGTCGCCATGCTCGACAATAAGCATCAGCCATTCCCAGACGATGTGCTGATTGTCGGCCAGACCACGCATACCATCGATACCGTGAAGGCTGTTGCGCCCAATGGTGTGACCGTCATCCGATATGAAGCGGTGCTGAAATAATGGCGCGCTCCGGGGTCTCAAATCTGGGCGAGGTTGCCAAGAGCCTCGCGGACGCGAAACGCAAGGCGCTCGCTCACGTCGAGAAGGTGAATCGCAATCTAGCCAGTGCCGTCCTGCAAGGTGTCGTAGAGGGCACACCAGAGGATACGAGCGTCACAGTCGGCGATTGGCAGGTGGGCATTAACACGGTGCCACAGGGCACGATTGATAGTGCTGATCCTGCGGGCGCCCACGCACTTGCTCGCGGTCAATCTCAGATTGCGACCGCTAAGCTGGGCGGCACGATCAACATCGTCAATAACCAGCCTCACGTCGATGGTCTGAACGCGGGCAATGCTGTGACCAAGCCGTCAGGCTGGGTAGAGCGCAGCATTGACGCCGCCAAGGCGGGGGTGCGCTGATGGGCCACTCCACCGACATCGACATTCTCCGTAAGCGCATGATCGCGCTATGGACTGACAAGTCCGCACCCTTGATCCATGACAATGCAAAAGCCAGAACCGCCCCACTGCCGAAGTTCGTTCGCTTCGCTGTCCGCCCCGGCACCGAGACGAAAAGCAATCTTGGCAACGACCGTCATAGGGTGATCCGTGAAGGCCGCGTGTGGGTGCATGTCGCTATTCCCATCGGCGAAGCCGATGCGAACGCTTGGACGCTGGTCGATAAGGTCGCGGCTGTCTTCGCGCATTGGACCAATCCTGATGGCGCGCTCCGCTGCGGGGCGATTACCACCGATGTCGTGTCCAGCACGACCCATTACATGATTGCTGTGAAGGTCTTCTACCGAAGCAGTCGCATCGAGTCCTGGCCCCATACCTCCGCATAAATAGGCG
>NZ_DJDV01000055.1:0-4488 GCF_002431195.1 Sphingobium sp. UBA5915
AAAGGAGAGCGACCAGTTCCTCAACGGCACGACCCAGAACAGCGTTGAAGACGTTGCTGGCGTGACCTCCACCCGCATGGGCCTTCTGGCACAAACTCTTTCGACCGGCACCGTCAACAAGTTCACCGACAGCTTCGGCGTTCTGGCGAAGGTCGAGGCTCCAGCGGTCAACGAAGATGGCACCGGCGCTCTGAGCGATGCCGTTCTGGTCCTGCGTTCGACACTCCACAGCAACTACCTTGCTGGCGCGGTCCTCGTCATCTCGTCCGACTTTGAACTCAAGGTCATGCAGGAGAAGGACAAGAACGGTCGTCCAGTCTGGGCACCTGCTGATGCATCGATCTCCGGTCTGCCCGGCGGCACCATCTACGGCGTCCGCTATGTCGTGGACGACATGATGCCAGACGTTGCGACGGCGATCAGCACGGCCAAGCCTGCTGCGATCCTCGCGGACTTCAAGAAGGCATACACCATCGCGGATTATGGCACGATGAAGTGGGTCGTTGACCCAATCACCGAACCACAGTTCGTGAAATATAGCGCCCGTCGCCGCACTGGTGCAGCGATTGTCGATTATAAGGCAATCCGCGCTCTGGTCCTGACCGCCGCGTAAGCCGTTCGGCATTAAAAATGGAATGGCTCGTCCGTCAGGACGGGCCATTCTGTCATCGAGCACGCGCCTCTAACCGCCAGCTATAGAATGATCCTAATCAAGCCACGATCGTTGGCACTTGATGAAACAATCACCTGCCCTTCTCGCCCTCGCGTTCATCACAGCTATCGTCTCTGCTTGCTCGTCAGGAACGAGCGAACGACAAGATGAAGCTACCTCGTTTCAAAATGCGCAGATTAACGTCAATCCTGTTCCAGCGTCGATGCCAGAAAAGGACGCGCCCGAATGGACCGCAAAGGAAACCGCGCTGATCAATGATTGGCGTCGCCTTAATGAACAATGCCGGGGAGGATCAGGCGATGATCCCGCAACGCTCAAGGCTTGCGAGGACCGTGAAGACGCGACGACTCGGCTGCAAAATGCTGGTATTTGCTACGGCGAAGCAGGTCAGTCGGGCTACCAGATGACGATTCACCGCTGCAACGAGCGGTCAATCCGCATTGGCGGCGGCAAGTAATCCCTGCTGCGCCATCGACGAAATGACTATCGCGCGCAAATTCGCGCTCGTTCGTTCACCCAGCATCCATCGACTTTTCGGACAACGCCGAGCGGATCAAACGCGCGGGTATCGTCCGGGTCTTTATTCCATGTAGCAGTTGTCCGATCATCTGTATCGCGCGAGACGATGGCAAAATGGGATTGGGCAGGCTTGCCATCGTCCCATGTATTTAAAGTGTATTGGTCACCTCCCATCGGGAAAACCAGACAGGGTCCGTCAACGTGGATAACCCCATCCACTTCCAAATAGCAGGAACGCTTTTTGGATTGGCTACCCGACTGACCGTCTCTGTCGTCGGGTTCGGACTTAGGCAGATTTGCATTTAAGGCCTCTGACGCGACAGCAGCACCGGCATTATCGCCGGCGTCGTTCTGAACGTCAGCGGTAGGAACACGTCCCTCAGCATCCCCATTCGCTTGTGGGATCGGCTCCTGATTACAAGCCGCCAGGGCAAACAAGCAACTTAGTGCACCTACCAGTCGCAACCCGTCTCTCCTGCTGTTCGACCATCGAACGAATGGATGGAGGGGATGTTGCAACATGACCGAAATCACTAATCGTCACCGCAAATAAATAGCTGCGAACACTCAAAATGAGGGCGCAGCATGGGATTGGAAACCTCCGGGGCAACCGCAAATAGTTGGCAGACCATCGTTCAGGCGAACCAGTTCCTGACCGATTTCGTCCATCCGCTGCTGGGCATCAGCCCGGAACTCAGCGACGGCGACGAACCCTACCTGATCGAGTCCGCGAAAGAGATTTCGCGCATGTGGTCATTCAAGGGCCAGCCGGTTGATCCGCTCCAGCCTTTGGCATGGCCGCGCAAGGGCGTCGTCATCGAAGGCAGGACGCCCGGTTCCGACTGGTATCCTCGCAACTTCCCTCACCTTGATTCCTGCTACGAGGACTTTGCGCGCTTCATCCATTTTGAAAGCCCCGGCCTGTCCAACACGCCGGTCCTGCTGCCAAACGATTTAGTCCCGACAGAGGTTCTGGAAGCGCAGGCGATCCTAGCAGCCTTCAAGGTCCGCAACATCACGCTCTGGCAGGACAATGCGTTTAACGCATCGGAATTGAAGCTGGACGGCGTTGGCACGATCAAGCCCGCCAATGCTGTCGCGGCGGCCGATGCCGTGTTCATGCGCTTGTCCAAATGGGGTTCGTTCAGGGGCGCTTCAATCGTTCGTCCTGGCGGTGCGCGATAATGGCGACCGTCTATGAGAATTTCGCGAGCGCGGTGACTACGCTCTATGCAGGCCCATTGGGCGGCAGCTTCATTCTCCGTCGCACCAGCGGCGGCGGTTATGATGCCAACGGGGATGTTGTCCCTGTCACTACTCGCGACGTTCGCGTTCGCGGCGTCATTCGGGACAAGGAGTTCTGGAACGCCGGGGCGCTGCTAGGCGTCCGCACCGTCGCCATGCTGGACAATAGGCACGAGCCTTTTCCAGACGATGTGCTGATTGTTGGCCAGACCACGCATACCATCGATACCGTAAAGGCTGTCGCACCCAATGGCTTGACCGTCATCCGCTATGAAGCGGTGCTAAAATAATGGCCCGCTCCGGCATCACGAACATGGGCGAGGTCGCGAAGAGCCTCGCGGACGCTAAGCGCAAAGCCATCGCGCACGCGGAGCGAGTGAACCGCGATCTAGCCAATGCCGTCCTACAAGGGGTCGTAGAGGGCACGCCAGAGGATACGAGCGTCACAGTCGGCGATTGGCAGGTGGGCGTTAATACCGTCCCGCAGGGCACGCTTGATAGTCCCGATCCCGGCGGAGCAGGCGCGCTCGCACGGGGCCAATCTCAGATTGCAACCGCCAAGCTGGGCGGCACGATCAACATCATCAACAACCAGCCGCACATCGATGGTCTGAACGCGGGCAATGCCGTGACCAAGCCGTCAGGCTGGGTTGAGCGCAGCATCGACGCCGCCAAGGCGGGGGTGCGCTAATGGGCCATTCCACTGACATCGACATTCTCCGCAAGCGCATGATCGCGCTATGGACTGACAAGTCCGCGCCCCTGATCCATGACAACGCGAAGGCCGGAACTGCCCCCTTGCCGAGGTTCGTTCGCTTCGCTGTCCGCCCCGGCACCGAGACGAAAAGCAATCTCGGCAGCGACCGTCATAGGGTGATTCGTGAAGGTCGCGTTTGGGTGCATGTCGCTATTCCAATTGGCGAAGCCGATGCGAACGCTTGGGCGCTGGCTGATAAGGTCGCGGCTGTCTTGGCGCATTGGACTAATCCTGATGGCGCGCTGCGCTGCGGGGCCATCACCACCGATGTCATTTCCAGCACCACCCACTACATGATTGCAGTGAAAATCGCCTATCGGTCCAGCCGCGTCGAGCCGGTATAGCCAGCAAATGCGGTTCGTCGCATAACGACCAGACTTTGCCGTTCGCCGGTCGATTTGTTGATGCCACTAGCGGACGTTCATTAGCTCGGTAATATCGCCGGATGGATGACGGCAGATACCGATGTGGCGGAACGCGGGGCGGCAAGTGGGGCTGCGGTATGTCGTTGCTCATCACCCTCCCGATCTTCACCATACTCTTAATGGTGGAGGCCTTGGGTGACTGCGCACCTGATATTCCATGCGGTAAGGGCTTTTGGTCGCATGTCATGCTGCCATCCGCTGCAGTTGCGCTCATCACAGGGCTTGCTGTTCGATGGCTGGTAAATCGGTTGGTCCGCAAAGGAGAATAACGACCATTTTTGGTCACTCCTTCACACCATCCGTATCCTTGACACCGGTCATTCATTTCGATGGCGATCCGAAGAGTGAATTGCAGAATCTGGTGGTTAGCTGCCGTTCAGTCCCGCTGAGCAACTGCCTCTCGACGTTGGTATAAGCCGCGCGTGGGCCATACAGACAGAGAGAGCGGTCCGGACTCCACGATAGTTCGGACCTCACGTCGCACCGGTCCACTTTGCAACGCATCCCATTCGGTTTCGAAATCTTCAATTTCCTCACGATCTTCAGCATCTTCGCGCTCAAGCACGAAGTCTACCAACCACTGACTTCCGTCATGGCTAAGCGTGACGCGACGAAAATTTTGCGAAAGCATACCAAGCATTGCTTGCATAACGGCGACTGATTGAAAGTTCCATTCTTGGAGGTTCGGACCGGTAGACATAGCAATTGTTTTCTCCGCTTCCGGATGACCGCAACGGGACGAATGTTGCCGAATATTTTTTACCGAGCAAGGTCATCTATCGTCGATCAACTCTCCAGAAGCTGACAGTCCGCTTCCCACCCATCGCGGCCGTTGCCGCCAACTCCTCATACCTCCGCATAAATAGGCG
>NZ_DJDV01000094.1:0-155 GCF_002431195.1 Sphingobium sp. UBA5915
TTCATTGGCTTCAAAGCCGTCCATTTCGACCAGCAGCTGGTTCAACGTCTGCTCGCGCTCGTCATTACCGTTGCCCAGGCCCGCGCCACGATGCCGGCCGACCGCGTCGATTTCGTCGATAAAGACAATACACGGCGCATTCTTCTTCGCCTGCT
>NZ_DJDV01000094.1:436-18685 GCF_002431195.1 Sphingobium sp. UBA5915
TCTTCGCCTGCTCGAACATGTCACGTACGCGGCTGGCGCCAACGCCGACGAACATTTCGACAAAGTCCGAACCTGAAATGGTGAAGAAGGGAACGCCCGCCTCGCCAGCGATCGCGCGTGCCAGCAAGGTCTTGCCCGTGCCTGGTGAACCAACGAGCAAGGCGCCCTTGGGAATCTTGCCGCCCAGACGCGCAAATTTGCTTGGGTCCTTCAGAAACTCGACGATCTCCTGAAGTTCCTCACGCGCCTCGTCTATCCCAGCGACGTCGTCAAACGTCACCTTGCCGTGCTTTTCGGTCAGCAGCTTGGCCTTGGATTTGCCAAAGCCCATCGCCCCGCCAGCACCACCGCCTTTCTGCATCTGACGCAGGACAAAGAACGCGATGCCCAGAATCAGCAGGAATGGAAGCGACTGATAGATGAGGATCATCCAGAAGCTGGGCTGTTCCTCCGCCTGCCCCGAATATTTGACATTAAAGTCGTCCAGCATCTTAGGCAAGCCCGGATCATTGACCGGAACGGTGCTGAACTTCTGCCCGCTCGACAATGTGCCAGTGATGCGGTCAGGCGCGATGGCCACGTCCTTGACCTGCCCTTCCTGCACTTTGGACCGGAATTCGGAATAGGCGATGCCGGTGCCCGCCGTCGTGGCGGTGCGGCTGTCGAACAGTGAAACGAACAGCAACAGGGCAACGATCACGCCTGCCCAAATCATCGCGCTCTTGATCCAGGGATTGCCCTGCGGGTCTTTCTCGTCGTTCATCATCACTCTCTTTCACCCGCCAAGATAGGGCACGCCCGCAAAAGCGCAAGCACAGCGCACGCCCGTGTGCGACAGGGATTTACCAGGGCGGGTCGACGGTCAAACGAGCCCAGCGATGGTCAGCGCGAGATAGCCGAGCGCTAAAGCTAAACCCGCTGACAGGCCGCAGAGCAGATATCCGATGTAGAGCAGCAGCGGCGGATGGGGCCGCGCCAGATTTCGATTGCGCTGGGCAGCCGAGAGGATGACGCTCGCCAACAGGCCATAGGATAGGGCCGCAAATTCAAACATGCATGATAGTCCTGCCAGAAAGCCTGCTCGATAGCATAGCGATGGTTAACCGACTGCCATTCTGCGGAAAAAATCGGCGAAGCGTTAGGCAGGCGCGCTATCCTGTGGAACCTTTTTGCGCCGTCAATTGCGCGGAGGAGCGGGCCATAATGTCCAGATGGCTCCCCCTTTCAGCAGCCAGTCGCCCAGGCTGGCCTGATGCCCTGTTGCCGCTGCCTGCAGGGCGCGATCGAGGCTTTCGCCGCGCGGCGGCTTCGAGCCGGCCAGCATCAGCATGTGCAGGACCAGGCGGCGAAGATATTCGCGCGGAAAGTCGGTGCGCACGAGCCTCCATCCGTCACCATCCGCGCGAATATATTGATCGGCCAGTTGGGTGACGCTCCACAGGATCGCCGCCTCTGCATCCGCCAGGGCTGCCGCACTGCGCGTAGCGGCCTGTGCATCCAACCATGTCGCGCCGGATAGCGCCATGCGCAGGGCGGCCCGATCGAAACGCCTGTCACGGTTTGATGGGTCCTGCACATAAGGCAGGCCTTCGCGATCGACAAACGCCTGCAACATGGCCTTGCGTTCCCCGAGCAACGGCCGGATCACGCGCCCCGAAACAGCGCGCACCCCCGCAAGTCCTCCGATACCCGATCCCCGGTTGAGGCGCATCACCAGCGTTTCGAGTTGGTCGTCTGCGTGGTGGGCGGTCATGATCCAGTCAATGGCGTGAGACGCGCGCCAGGCCTCCATCAATCGGTAGCGCGTGGTCCGCGCCCACGCCTGTACATTACCTGTCACTATAGAATCTGCGGTCAGTGTTACATGCTCGATGCCATGCGCGACACACCATCGCGCCACCAACGCTGCCTCGTCAGCGGATTCCCGCCGCAAGCCATGATCAACCGTCACCGCGGCTACGCGCCCCGGGAAGGCGGATGCGGCGAGGCAAAGCAAAGCCATGCTGTCCGGCCCGCCGGAAACGGCTATGCCAAAGCGGATCGCCGGATCATCGCCGACCAGCGCGGAAGTCGCATCGACCAGCCGCGTCTGAAACGCGGCACTGTCGCCTGTCAGTTGCACTTCGCCTGAGCGCGCCCCTTGTCCATCATCGTGCGCAGGCCCGATGACAGGCTGGTTCCATAGACCTGATCCAATTCCTGATAGACTTTGCAGGCGTCCGCCGGCTTTTTCAGCTGAATGAGGGCTTCGCCCAGATAGGCCAGGCTATCTGCGGCGCGATCGCCGCGGGGGCGCTTCTGGTAATTTTCGTAGAAGGCAACGGAGGCGAGCGCTGGCTTGCCGTCATCCAGATAGGCGCGGCCAAGCAAATTCTGCGCGCGGCTGGCGACCGAGTTGTCCCCATATTTGTCGACAGTGGCTTTCAACTGCGCCTGCGCCTCCGGATAGAATTTGGCGTCCCACAAGCGAAAACCATATGTGTAAGCGTCATTGGCTTCGTCGCCGCTATTGGGCCGCTCGATCGCCGCGACTGCCGTCTTGCGCGCCTCGCTGGCACCGGCCGGCGCTGAGGGTTTGGCGGCGGCAGGCTTGGCTGGCGTTGGTTCAGCGGGCGCTGGCGCAGCGCTCGCGTTGGATGATGCCGTTGGCGTCATTGCGGGAGGCGCCGCAGCGGGTGCCATGCGCGCATCGGTCTCAGCCTTGTATTTCGTGAACGATTCTTCGAGCTGGCGCAGCTTGTAGCTGTTTTCCTCCACCTGGCCCGTGATCGAAGCCAATTGCGATTCCAACGCGCTCACGCGCGCGGTCAGATCAGCGATCGGGGACGATGCGGGCGTACCGGGCGAAGGCTGTGGTGCCGCCGGCCGCGTGATGTCCGCCTCAATCGGCGTGCCGGCAGGAAATACCTTGCGTTGCACCGCGCGCATTTCCTTTTCCAGCCGGTCCACACGCCCCTCGACGCTGGTCTGTGCCACGACCGGCGAGGCAAGGGCGATCATCGCGCTTCCGATGAAGGCTGTTGACGCGAAAAAGGCGTGACGCATGACGTTCCCCGACTGCTGCGACCCGGCACGGACATATCCTTGTGGCCGGTGAACGCATGACTTCCAAGCTGCAACGCCCAACTCCCCGCTGAGGTGAACGCCTGCACTCTTAACCATAAAGCCTAATTGCCTGCCGTAAAGCAGGACCTTCTGTCTTGTCAGTTCGCAGATGCTGCCGGCACGGCCTGCCCGCCTGCCGGCGTACCCGATTGCTGCCCGGCTGGCGCAGCGCGTGCCAGCAGCGCTTCAGCGTTCACCGGGACATCTGCAATGGTGCGATCCGCAGCACCCAGGGGCGGCACCGGCTTTCCGCCTACCGTGACGCTCAGGGCCTGAGGGCGTCCAGTCAAAATCGTGGGATTGCGCGAGCCAGCAGGAAGAGTGAAGCTTTCGCCCTTCTTCATCGTCCCGTCCTTCAGGCGCTCGCCCGCTTCGTCCACGATCCGCAACCAGACATCATCGACCGCCGTGAAGACGACGGTTTGCGGCACCTGGCGAATGGGCGCGACGGCACTGCCCGCCGGAGGCGCCGAGGGTCGGGCCGGCGCATTGGCGGCAATATCCTCGCTGGTCGGCGGCGTGAACAATTGCGTGCGCCAGATGATATAACCGCTGATGAGCAGCAGGACGACCGCCGCCAGCGTCCAGGCCAGCGTGCGCGACGGCACCCGCGCAGGATCGGCGGGTTCAAATGCCTCGTAGCGGTTAGCACCCAGATCAGAACCGTGGACGCCTTCCCGCACCTCAGCGGCGATGGCCACTTCGTCCACATCGACAGCGCGCGCATAGGCCCGGGCAAAACCGACTGCGTAAGGGATGCCCGGCAGCGCGCCATAATCGTCGCGCTCGACCGCCTCAAGTTGCCGCAATGCAATGCGCGTGCGCGTGGCCACGTCCTGAAGCGACAGCCCCTGCGCCTCTCGCGCGGCGCGCAGCTTCGCGCCGGGCGTCTTGGGCTGCGTGTCTTCCACCGGCGTCGCGCCGGGTTCGATGTCTGGTTCTTCTGCCATGTTGCTCCGCGACCTGTGATGGTCGGCCTTGTCTCATTGCGGGACGGGCGTTGTCAACGCCGGTCCCGCCGTTTCAGGTCAGTTCCACGTCACGGTCGGACGCCCATTGCGTCAACCGTTCGCGTATGTCCGGCGCGCCGCTATCAAGCCATTCACGCATCGTCGATTGCAGCTGCGTGGCATCGATAGCACGGATCATCGCCTTGACCGGGCCAACCGATGCCGGCGTGATCGACAGACGCCGGATGCCAAGGCCGATCAGCGCCATCGCCTCCAGCGTTCGCCCGCCCATTTCGCCGCATACGCCGACCGGCACCTGATGCGCCACGCAGGCGCGAACGACCCTGTCCAGAAATCGCAGGATCGCGATACTGAGCCAGTCATAGCGTTCCGCCAGCTTTGGGTGGGCACGGTCCGCGGCAAACAGGAACTGGGTCAGGTCATTGGTGCCGATCGACAGGAAATCGACGCGCGGCAGCAGCAGGTCGAGCACTTCGGCCAGTGCCGGCACTTCGAGCATCGCGCCATATTTGACTGCAATCGGCAGCTTTTTCCGATGACCTTGCAGCCATTCGCGCTGATGCTCCACCAGATCGCGCGCCGCCTCATATTCCCAAGGCTCCGACACCATCGGAAACATGATATTGAGCACCTTCCCCGCACTCGCCTCCAGCAACGCGCGCGCCTGCGCCTTCATCAGGCCATCGCGATCCAGCGCAAGGCGCAAGGCGCGCCATCCCATGGCCGGGTTATCCTCCAACTCCTCGTCGCCATCGCGCTGCATATAGGGCAGCGCCTTATCACCGCCGATATCGACCGTGCGAAAAATGACCGGACGATCGCCCGCCGCGTCCAGCACGTCCTTATAAAGCCGCTGCTGCTTTTCGCGCTGCGGCAACGTGGCGGACACCAGGAACTGGAATTCGGTGCGGAACAGGCCGATGCCGTCCGCGCCGACAAGGTCCAGCGCCTGCGCGTCTTCGCGCAGGCCTGCATTGACCATCAATTCGACGCGCTGCCCATCGGTGGTCACGGACGGCAGGTCGCGCATCGCGGCGAATTCCGCGCGACGCTTCTGCGTTACATGCAGCTTGTTCTCGAACGCCTCGTCCATGTCGGGACCAGGGCGGATCAGCACCGTGTTCTCCGCAACGTCCAGCAGAATAAGGTCGCCCTCGTTCAGCTTGTGGCGAACATCCCGCACACGCCCCAGAACGGGCACGCCCATGGCGCGCGCAACGATGGTGACATGGGCGGTCAGCGACCCTTCCTCCAGGATCACGCCCTTCAACCGCCGACGGTCATATTCCAGCAATTCCGCCGGGCCCAGATTGCGGGCGATCAATATGGCGTCCTGACGCAAGCCCAGTTGCGCCGCGGTCCCCAGTTGCCCCGACACGATGCGGAGCAGCCGATTCGCCATATCCTCGAGGTCATGCATGCGATCCTGCAACAGCGGATCGTCAATCTGCCGCATGCGCATGCGGGTACGCTGCTGAACTCGCTCGATCGCCGCCTCGGCCGTCAGGCCGCTGTCGATGGCCTCGTTGATGCGCCGGATCCAGCCTTCGTCATAGGCGAACATCTTGTAGGTTTCGAGCACCTCCTGATGCTCGCCTTCAGTCCCAAATTCGGCCGCGCCGGTCATCCGGTCGATCTGCTCGCGCATCTTGGCGAAGGCGGAAATGACCCGCGCGCGTTCGGCCTCCGTATCTTCCGCGACCGTATGTTCGACATGGATTCGCGGTTGGTGGAACACCGCATGGCCACGCGCCATGCCCATCACCAATTGCAATCCCTGCAAGATGGTGGTGCCCGTTTCCGCGACACGGGCATCGGCCGGACCGTCATCGGCCAGTTCAGCATTGGCGATCAGCTCGGAAAGCACCATTGCGACCGTCTGCAACGCCTCGATCTCGACTTCTTCATACCGGCGCGGCTCCACATGTTGCACGCACAAGACGCCGATCGACCGCTCGCGCCGGACGATCGGTACGCCGGCAAAGCTGTGAAAGCGATCTTCCCCGGTTTCAGGGCGATAGGAAAAGTCGGGATGCGCCGCCGCCTCGTCCAGGTTCAGCGTCTCGACATTGGTGGCAATGAGGCCCACCAGCCCCTCCCCCATCGCCATCCGCGTGACATGGACCGCTTCCTGTTTCAGGCCGCGTGTGGCAAACAGTTCCAGCACGCCTTCACGCACCAGATAAATCGAACAGACCTCGCTTGAGAGCGACTGGCCGATGATCTCCACGACCTTGTTGAGCTTGGCCTGGGCGCTGTTGCGCGACGCCATCACCTCCTGCAGCAGGACAAGGATCTGGCGGGCGGCTGCGGCGGGCGTCGTTGGCATGGACAAGCGCTAACAGATTGACTGGAAGAGTGCCAAGATTCGTGCATCCAAAGGACGGCTAAAAATCGTCTCAACAAGACAGTCCGCCATTCACATGGCGGAAACAATCGATAGGTTCGTCCAAAGGAGGGACGGCCTTTCCACGCACGGCCCGCAGGGAGACAGGACCATGGCGACCCAACCAGATATGACGCATTTCGAACAGGATCTCATCGACCGCGGCTATTCGCGCCGCCAACTGGCCAAGGCGGCGGCGCTGCTCGGCGCTGCGACCGCAACTTTGCGCGTTACCGGCGCGGCCGCCCAGCAGGCGGCCAAGCCGGTCGAGGGCGCCGTGCGCATTGGCGCCAATGAATGCTGGACCGGCCCTTTCCCCGTCGCGGCGGAAGCCGCGTACAAGCTGGTCAATGAAGGCAATCGGTACGAACCGGACAGCGAGCATCAGAAATTGTTCGCGGCGGTGTCCGCAGTCGAAGGTATTCCGGTCGACCATGTCACCGCCTGGCCCGGATCGTCCGATCCGCTGAGCCGCGTGGCAGTCGCCTACGCCTCGCCCGCGCGCGGCATCGTGACGGCCGATCCGACCTATGAAGCGATCTGGCGCACCGGCGACTGGCTGGGCGCCAAGGTCACGAAGGTTCCGCTGACGAGCGATTATCGCCATGACGTCAAGGCGATGCTGGCGGCCGATCCCAATGCCGGGGTCTATTATATCTGTTCGCCCAACAACCCCACGGGCACCGTAACGCCACTGGCCGACATCGAATGGCTGGCCAATAACAAGCCCAAGGATTCGATCCTGGTCGTCGATGAAGCCTATATCCACTGGTTCGATGGACCCAATGCCGCCAAGCTGGCGGCATCACGGGACGACGTACTGATCTTGCGCACCTTTTCCAAATTGTTCGGGATGGCGGGCATGCGGCTCGGCCTGACCTTCGCCAGCCCCGCATTGATGCAAAAGATGATGCGGTATGATGGCGGGCAGGTGACGGCAATGCTGCCGATGACAGCGGTCGCCGCCGGCACCGTTTCAGTAGCCCAGGCCGACCTCATCAAGGCGCGTCGGGCGGAAATGATCGCTGCCCGTGACAAGGCGGTCAGTCACCTGAAATCCAAGGGGATCAAAGTCATTCCGGGCAGTCAGGCGAATATGTTCATGGTCGATTGGGGCAAGCCGGCCAAGGAAATGCAGGCCGCCATCCTGGCTGAAAAGGTTCAGATCGGACGCAACTGGCCGATCTGGCCCAATGTCTCGCGCGTCTCTGTCGGATCGATGGAGGAAATGGACGCTTTCAACGCGGCCGTAGACAAGGTCTGGACGGCGTAAGACGCGGCGTCCCATACGCGCAAAATAATATCATGATCAGGCGGCGGCACATTGCGGAAATGTGCCGCCGCTTCGTCTTTCGTCTGTGTGTGCTTCTTGCAGAACGGGGACGGACGATATGACCATGATGCTGAACAAGGATGCCAGGGAAGACCTGATGGAACGCGGTTATTCACGCCGCCAGATCGCGGAAGTTGCCGCGTTGGTGGGAGCGGGCGTCGCAGCCAGTTCACTGCTGGGCGGAGCGGCCCAGGCGCAGCAGCAGGCCGCGCGTGGCGTCGCCGGGGCCGTGCGCATTGGCTCCAACGAATGCTGGACCGGCCCCTTCCCTTCAGGCGTCGACGCCGCGGCGAAGGCCGCTGCGCTCGGCAACTGGTATGATCCCGACAATTATCGCGGCGACCTGGTCAAGACCGTCGCCTCGGTCGAGGGCATTCCCGAAAGCCATGTGATGCTCTGGCCCGGTTCGGGCGGTCCGCTGGTCAGCACGGTCGCCGCCTTCTGCTCGCCCACCAAGGGGCTGGTGACTGCCGATCCCACGTTCGAATCTGCATGGCGCACCGCCGACTATCTCAAGGCACCGATCGCGAAGGCGCCCCAAGCGCCGGGCGCGGGCCATGACGTCAAGGCGATGCTGGCAGCCAATCCGAATGCAGGTCTCTATTATATCTGCACGCCCAACAATCCGACCGGCACGGTGACGCCGCTCGCGGACATCGAATGGCTGCTTGCCAACAAGCCCAAGGATTCGGTCCTGCTGGTGGACGAAGCCTATATCCATTTCTCCGAAGCGCCGAGCGCGGCAAAGCTGGTGGCGGGGCGCAAGGATTTGGTCGTCATGCGCACCTTCTCCAAGCTATTCGGCATGGCGGGCGTGCGCTTGGGCCTGACCTTCGCTGATCCCGAACTGCAGAAGCGGATCATGCTGTTCGGCCCGACGGCGGGCGGCCTGTCCATCACCGCCATGGCGTGCGGCAATGCGGTTTACCCCGAAGCGGCGCTGATCAAGGCCCGCCGCGAGGAAATGATCGCCAACCGCGAAGAAACCATCGCGTGGCTGACCAAGAAGGGCATCGATGTACAGACGGGCAGCCAGGCCAACATGTTCATGATGGACTGGAAAAAGCCCGCCAAGGAGATGCAGGCTGCGATGCTCGCCACGCCCGAAAAGGTGCAGATCGGTCGCAACTGGCCCATCTGGCCCACCGTCTCGCGCGTTACCGTAGGTTCGGCCGAAGACATGGCGAAGTTCCGCGCCGCTGTGGAAAAGGTCTACACCGCTTGACCTGATATTCTGATCCCAAAGCGAAGGGCGTCTGGCTTGCCGGACGCCCTTTTGATGACGGGAACGCCCAAGGCGACCCTTTCCATCTCCTAGTGGCGTCAAATCAAGCCAGGAAGGGCGACACCACGCCCATCACGCGCTCAACCGTCGCCTCTTTCTCGCCCACCGGCGCCACATAATCGATCACCGACCGCGCCTGGGCCTCCCCCGCCCCGTGCGCGATCATCCAGGCGGCAAGATAATAGGCCGCCATGCATCCACCCGCCGTGGCGACATTGGCGGAGGCGTGAAAGGGCGCCTCAATCACGCTCGCGCCACCGGCCTCTATCCATGGACGGGTCGTGACGTCAGTGCAGACCGGCCCATCGCCCAGCAGGCCAAGCGCTGCCAGAAGCAGCGCGCCGGAACATTGCGCACCGATCAATTGCCGTGCAGGGTCAAGCCGCAGCCGCGCCATCAGCGCCGTATCCGCCGCAATCTGGCGCGTCCGCACGCCGCTTCCTACGACGATGGCATCCATATCCGGCAGTTCGTTCAGCCTCGCTCCGGCCGTCACCGTAACGCCGCCCATCGACGTGACCGTGGCGTTCGGCGCACAGATGGTCGCGCGCCAGCCATGCACGCGGTTCAACAGCGACAACGCGACGAAACTGTCCAGTTCGTTGAACCCGTCAAAAGTCAGGATCGCTATTTGCATGAATTTGCCTCCCGTTCTTGACGGGGGGTCTAGACCCCGAGACGATATTTGCGCGCGGGCCGCCCCGGCAGTAATGGCCTCTAGCCGCCGGCGGGCGCGGTGCGCCGGCTATAGTCGATGCGGATGCGGACCCAACTGCCCACCATCACCTTACCATTGACACGCGGCGGCAGGACCAGAAACTGCCAGGCCGCCAGGCGCACCGCGCGACCGAAGCCCGACCCCATGGGGGACTCCCCCATCACCTGACAATTTTCGACATGATAATGGTCGATGGTCTTGCACGCCACCAGCCCCCAGCCATTGGCCGGCGCATCATTGGGCAGATAGGGCGACAATTCCGCATGGGTCGGCCGCCGATACCATTCCGCCTCGAACAGTTGAACCCCGCCAGGACCTTCGCCCGGCCCGGCGACGGCCGCGCTGTCTCCCTGTCCTGCCGCGCCTTCGCCCGGCGCACGCGAAGGCATCTTGCCAATGTCGGCCGACGCCATCTGCTCGCGATTGAGCGTCAGGAACGGAAAAGGGGATGGTGGCTGCTCGGCCGGCTTTTCGACCTTGACCGGCGGTCGAACGACAGGCTCCTCTGCCTTCTGCGGCTCAGCCTTGCTTTTTTCCTTCCGCTCGGCCTTCTCCGCCTTGGCTTCTTCCTTGGCAGCTTTTGGGCCTGCTTCCGTTTCGAAAGTGACCGGCAGGCGCGGGTCCATCTTGGGTGGCTGAAAAGACGGCGAGAGGGTGAAGAGCGCCAGCAACAGCAGCAGATTGAGCACCAGCGCGAACGTCACGCCGCCCGCCCGTTGCCGCACCTTGTCCCAGGGAATCGAAGAGATATTCAAGCGTGCGGACCAAACAGACGACAAGGGAAGCCGGTCTTGCCCAGACGGCGCGGCGGCGTCAACGCCGTCTGACGTCACGGCCGACCAGTCGGTTACACAACATGACGAAGCTGGCAAAACCACTGGCAGCGCGCCGGCTTCTCGGCTAGGTGGCCCGCGATGCTCAACAGGCTCTATCAATGGACGCTGGCGAAAGCCGCGCACCGCCATGCCGAACGCTGGCTCTTCGCCGTGAGCTTCATGGAATCCAGCTTTTTCCCTATCCCGCCGCACCCTTTGCTCGGCCTCATGTGCCTGGCCCGGCCGGAACGCGCGATCCGGTTCGGGCTGATCTGCACCATCGCGTCGGTGCTGGGCGGGCTGTTCGGCTATGCGATCGGCTATTTCCTCTACGAAGCGATCGGCACCCAGATACTCGACGCCCTGGGCCTGGCGGAAAAATTCCCGGTCGCAGCCTGCTATTTGCGGGACTATGGCGCGGAGATCATCCTGATCAAGGGCGCGACGCCCATCCCCTTCAAGCTGATCACCATCACCGCCGGTTTTATCGGTCTGCCTCTCTTCACCTTCCTCTGGGCCAGTATCCTGAGCCGCGGTTTTCAGTTCATGCTGGTCGGCATCCTGTTTTGGAAATTCGGTCGCCCCATCAAGGCATTCATCGAAAAATATCTGGCGCTACTTTCCGCCGCCTTCCTGATCCTGATCGTTGCCGGATTCCTGGCGGTGTCCGCCCTCTCGGGAACGCAAGGCAAGAGCGACGCATGCTCCAGCGCGACGATGGACAGGGTCCGCTGATCGCCATGATCCAGGCCGCCTTTGACCGTCATCCAAAGGTTGCAGCGCTGCTGGCAGGGCTCTTGTCCGCCACCGGGTTCGCCCCGCTCAGCCTCTGGCCGGTGACGCTGGTGTGTCTGGCTGCGCTCATCATCCTGATCGCCAAAGCCTCCGACCGCCGCACCGCCTTCCTGCGCGGCTGGCTGTTCGGCGTGGGGCATTTCACGCTTGGCCTCAACTGGATCGCGCACGCCTTCACCTTCCAGGATGCCATGCCGCACTGGTTCGGTTATGGCGCCGTGATCCTTCTTTCGCTGTATCTGGCAGTCTATCCGGGGCTGGCGACGTTGGGCACTTGGTGGATGACGCATCGCTTCGCGCTGTCCCCGACAGCCTCGCTCTTCATGCTTGCGGCCTGCTGGATCGTCACGGAATTTCTGCGTGCGACGCTGTTTACCGGGTTTGCCTGGAATCCGCTTGGCGTCATCCTGTTGCCAACGGGCGCCGCCATTTCGGCAACCGTGATCGGCACCTATGGGCTTGGCGCGCTGGTGATATTGGCCGCAGGCGCGTTGATGTTCGCCGTTCATGGTCAGGCACGGCTGGGCGGCGTGATTGCAGCACCGATCGTCCTGTTGGCCCTAATCGGCTGGATCACCCCTGCCCCACTGACACCCGCTGGCGCGCCGCGCGTGCGCGTGGTCCAGCCCAATATCGGCCAGGAAGAGAAATATTCGGTCGAGGCCGAATATCGCAACTTCGAGAAGCTGCGTATCTTGTCCGGCGCGCCGCGCCCGGCACCCCGCCTCATCTTCTGGCCCGAAGCCGCCATACCCGCCTATCTCGACATGGAACCCGACTGGCGTGCGCGGCTCGCAGGCCTGTTGGGACCGGGCGATCTGCTCCTGACCGGCGGGGACAAGGTCTATTTCAAGACGGTCGATCAGAATGGCGTTCCCGTCAGCGAACTGGCCGGTGCCAACAACAGTGTGTGGATCGTGACGCCGCAAGCGACGATCGCCGGCCGCTATTCCAAGGCGCATCTGGTTCCCTATGGGGAATATCTGCCGATGCGGCACATATTGGAGCCCATCGGCCTGTCACGCCTGGTGCCTGGCGACGCGGACTTCTGGCCAGGGCCCGGCCCACAAAGTCTGACCTTGCCCGCGACGCTTGGACGGCCATCGCTGAAAATGGGCGTCCAGATCTGCTACGAAATCATCTTTTCGGGTCAGGTAATCGACCGGGACGACCGTCCCGCATTCCTGTTCAACCCGTCCAACGATGCCTGGTTCGGCAGTTGGGGACCGGTCCAGCACCTCGCCCAGGCGCGTTTGCGTGCACTGGAGGAAGGGATGCCCATCATCCGATCAACGCCTACCGGCGTGTCGGCCATCATCGATGCCCGTGGCCAAATCGTCCGCTCCATCGCCCCAAATCGCGCGGGCTATCTGGATAGCGGCCTTCCGCCGGCGCTGGCGCCCACGCCATTTTCGCGCTTCGGCAACTTTCTTCCTGCCTTGTTCACTCTGGGCTTATTGGGTGCCGCCGTTGCAACGCGACGACGCAGCCGCTAAGGCACCCGCTGCACATAAAGATTTCTTTATACGCAGACACAGCATCAGACTGGAGCAACCATGCGTTCAAACTACCTCTTCACGTCCGAATCCGTATCCGAAGGTCATCCCGACAAGGTCGCCGACCAGATTTCCGACGCGATCGTCGACCTGTTCCTGTCCAAAGACCCCGAAGCGCGCATTGCCTGCGAAACGCTCACGACGACACAGCTTGTTGTTCTGGCCGGCGAAATCCGCTGCAAGGGCGTCTATGAAAACGGCGCCTGGGCGCCTGGCGCGCAGGAAGAAATTGAACGCACCGTTCGCGAAACGGTGAAGCGGATCGGTTATGAACAGGATGGTTTCCATTGGGAAACTCTGCGCTTTGAAAATAACCTCCACGCTCAGTCCGCGCACATCGCGCAGGGCGTGGATGCAAGCGGCAACAAGGACGAAGGCGCTGGCGATCAAGGTATCATGTTCGGATACGCCGCCAACGACACGCCCGACCTGATGCCTGCCACCCTTTATTACAGCCACAAGATTCTGGAAACCATGGCGGCCGACCGCCACTCCGGGGCAGCCCCCTTCCTGGAACCAGACGCCAAGAGCCAGGTCACGCTGCGGTACGAAGGCAGCAAGCCGGTCGCCTGCACCGCGATCGTGGTATCGACCCAGCATGCCAAGGGCTATGATCAGGGTGATAAGGAGGCTGAACTCAAGGCCTATGTGAAGGACGTGGTGGCCAAGGTCATTCCCGCCGATCTGCTTTCGGACGAAACCGTCTACCACATCAACCCGACTGGCAGCTTCGAAATTGGCGGGCCGGATGGCGACGCGGGCCTTACCGGTCGCAAGATCATCGTCGACACCTATGGCGGCGCGTCACCCCATGGCGGCGGCGCCTTCAGCGGCAAGGACCCGACCAAGGTCGACCGGTCTGCGGCCTATATCACGCGCTATCTCGCCAAGAATGTCGTGGCCGCAGGTCTTGCCCAGCGTTGCACAATCCAGATTGCCTATGCGATCGGCGTCGCCGAACCGCTGTCCCTCTATGTCGACACACATGGCACCGGCACGGTGGGCGACGACAGGATCGAGGACGCAATCAAGTCGCTCAAGGAACTGGGCGGCCTGACCCCGCGCGGCATTCGCACGCATCTGGGCCTTAACAAGCCGATCTATCAGCCGACGGCTGCTTATGGCCATTTCGGGCGCAAGCCTGAGGGCGATTTTTTCCCTTGGGAAAAGACCGATCTGGTCGAAAAACTGAAGGCCGCGCTGTAAGCCGGACTTTCGTCTACAAGACAAAACTGGAAAAGGCGCAGGAGCGATCCCGCGCCTTTTCCTTATGCGAGAACCAGCGCCACCAGTTCGGCCGAAGATATGCCTGCCGACCGCAAGAACCCCTGGTAATAATCGCACCCCTCGCGCGCCAGCAGGTCCAACTGCTCTTCGGTTTCGACACCTTCGGCGATGACCTTGAGCCCCAAGGACTTGGCCATGTGGATGATGCCCCGCACGATGATCCTGTCTCGCGCGGTGCCGGCAATATCCTGCGCCAGACCACTGTCGATCTTGAGATAATCCAGCGGCAGGGATTTCAAATAGGCCAGACTGGAATAGCCGGTGCCGAAATCGTCGATCGCCACCGCCAGCCCTTCGGTGCGTAGAGCGCGCAGCAGCGCGGCGGCGGCATCAACGTCGTGGATCAGCCCGCTTTCAGTGATTTCGACCGTCAGCCGCGCCCGGGGAAACCCGCTCCGGTCGACCATGTCGAGCAAGTCGGGCATGAATTGCGGCTGGGCGATATCTGCGGCGGTGACATTGATCGACAGGCGAAGGCCGGACAAGGCACGCGGCCAGGCCGCCGCCTGCCGCAACGCCTCACCCAATATATGCGCGGACAGCGGCAACATATAATCGGACCGTTCGGCCGTCGCGAACAGGATGCCTGCGCCGAGCGGGCCGTAATGGGGGTGGTTCCAGCGGGCCAGCGCCTCAACCCCGCTGATGACCTCCGAATTCACCGGATATTGCGGCTGGAACACGATACCGATTTCGCCCCGATCCAGCGCAAGACGCAGGTCGGTTTCCAGCCGATCGGGATCGACTTGCCGACTTTGTTTTTCGGCCGACAATATCCTGATGCCTTCACCGCCAGCCTGCCGCGCGTCAGCCAGCGCCATGCCCGCGCGCCGGAGCAAATGGGTCGCATCATCTTCGCTGCGCGCCTGCGCGATACCACACCGCGCGATCAGGCGAATGAGGTGATCGCCCGCGCTGAAGGGCCGCCCGATCGCACCGATCAGTTGGCGCGCCAGAAATGTCGCCCGATCGCCATTCCCCTGCTCGCCTGCAAGGCCGACTAGAAATTCGGTCCCGGCGATCCGCGCCACCATTGCGCCGGGTGCGACATCATCGACCATGCGCTCGATCCGCCGCGCGATCCGGCCGAGCAGTGCGTCGCCCACTACCTGCCCATAGGCCGCGTTCATCCGTTCGAACTGGCTGATCGACAGCAGCAGGATAGTGGTCGGCAACCCGGTCCGTCGGTCCAACCAGTCGAGCGCGGCCTGTCGCGATCGCAGACCGGTAAGATAGTCGCGGCTGCTGCTGTCGCGCTCATGCTGGTCGGACAGCCATTCGACATCGGCCGCGACCTGCCCGTCTTCGATGCGCAGATGGTGGACCAGGCGGTCCCCCGGCCGTTCCGGCAGTCCGTGGGCCAGGGACGCGGGCCGCCCGGTGCGCGCCATAGCGCGCAACGCCGTCAGCACGCCGATGCGCTCGGCCCGCGGCAAATGCCGCACCAGGGCCGCGGGAGCCAATGTCGGCGCATCTAGCGCCAGGTGCCGCGCGAGCGCGTCGCTGACCCGCAACAGTCCATCGCTGCCCAATTGCCAGTAAAGCGCATCCCCCCGCCTTATTCGCTGCGCCCGATGCCGCGCGCCCTGCTCCCCGCCCAGCCGCTCGACCAGACGCTGCGCCGACAGAAGAACCGCGCGCAATCCATCGGGACTAAAGGGCGCCAGCAGGAAATGCGTGGCACCGGCGGCCAGCAGGGCCGGAACCCGGGCCTCCTCGCCGGAATCGAGCAGCACGACCAGCGCGCCGCCGCCCGCCTCCATCGCAGGCACCAAAGGCGTCAGCAACGCGTCGACGTCGGCATCGCTGCGCAGATCGATGAGCGCGACCTGGGCCTCGCTTCGCAGGAAGCGCTGCGGCGCGTCCCGAGCCCGACGTGCGCCGATACTGCGCCACCCAATCGCCCGCGCTGCCTGCGACAGGCCGTCACGGTCGCCCAGTGATAGAATGAACAGGCTATGCTGTGTCGCCGATGTGGCGTCCCCGCCCACTGTCTGTATCTCCCCGACGCCGCGCATCGCGCCGTCCTATCAGCAAGGCGTTACCGACCCGTTTGCGTCACTGCAACCGGGGTGCTTGCACGGGCCATGGCCATCGCCTAGCTATACCCCATGGCCACAGCCACTTCCTCGTCCGCACCATTGATCGACGCTCTGGGCCGCCGGATCAGCTATTTGCGGATTTCGGTGACGGATCGATGTGATTTGCGCTGCCGCTATTGCATGGCCGAACGAATGCAATTCCTGCCCAGGGATCAGGTCTTGAGCCTGGAGGAGATTGCGCTTCTGGCCGATCTCTTCATCGCGCGTGGCATCACGAAAATCCGGCTGACGGGTGGAGAGCCATTGGTCCGGCGCGACATTGGCGAACTGGTGCGGCGGATCGGCCGTCATCTGGGTAGCGGACTGGACGAACTGACCCTCACCACCAACGCGACCCGGCTCGATAGTCATGCGCAGGACCTTTTCGATGCGGGCGTCCGCCGCGTCAATGTCAGCCTCGACAGCCGCGATCCTGCGCGCTTTGCGGACGTGACGCGTGGCGGCGACATCGGCCGCGTGTTCGCGGGATTGGATGCCGCGCGCGCGGCCGGCCTTGCCGTCAAGATCAACATGGTCGCGCTCAAAGGGATCAATGACGACGAAATCCTGCCGATGCTGCGCTGGTGCGACAGCCAGGGTTTCGACCTCAGCCTCATTGAGACCATGCCGCTTGGCGATACGGGCGAAGACCGGACCGATCATTATCTTCCGCTGACCCAGGTGATAGACGATATCGCGGCCGAGCACCCCCTGGCCCCGATCACGCATCGCACAGGCGGCCCTTCGCGCTATCATGCCGTTGACGGCATGCGCGTGCGGCTGGGCCTCATCACCCCCCTCACCCGCAATTTTTGCGCCGATTGCAATCGCATCCGCATGACCTGCGAAGGCAAGATATTCATGTGCCTGGGGCATGAGGATCATGTCGATTTCAAGGCGGCGCTTCGCGAAGGCGGACTGGACGCGGTCCAGCCGCTTGTCGACCGGGCGCTGCGCCTCAAGCCTGCTGCGCATGACTTCCACATCGGTGCAAACGCACCCGCCGCCACCCGTCGTCACATGAGCGTGACCGGCGGATGAGCGTCGATAGCCGGCGCGCTCTGGTCGCGTCTCCTACTCCAGCGGCGCGCGCGGCGGAAGAAAGGCTGCGCGCCGTATATGACTTCGCCCCGATCGAGCAGGCGGACATGGTTGTCGCGCTAGGCGGAGATGGCTTTATGCTTCAGGCCCTGCATGCGATGTTGGAGGCGCGACGCATTCTGCCGATATTCGGCATGAACCTCGGCACCGTGGGCTTCCTCATGAACGAATGGCGGCTCGACGGGCTGGATCAGCGGCTTTCAAAGGCGAAGAGCTTCAAGGTCAATCCGCTGCGCATGACGGTCGACACTGTCGATGGCGAGCAGTTTTCGATTCCCGCCATCAATGAGGTGTCGCTGCTGCGCGAAACGCGCCAGACCGCCAAATTGGAGGTGGAGGTGAATGGCAGGATCGTTCTGCCCGAACTGGTTTGCGACGGTGTGCTGGTAGCGACGCCGGCAGGCTCCACCGCTTATAATCTGTCGGCGCATGGTCCTATCCTGCCGTTGGGATCCGCATTGGTGGCGCTGACGCCGATCAGCCCCTTTCGCCCACGACGCTGGCGCGGCGCGATCCTGCCGGAAGCGACGCGGATCCGTTTTTCCGTCCTCAACCCCGTCAAGCGGCCAGTCAGCGCTGTCGCCGACCAGCGCGAAGTGCGCGACGTCGCGCAGGTGGAAGTCCGCATCGACCGGACCACCCCGCTCACCCTCTTGTTTGATCCTGAGCATACGCTTGACGACCGGATCGCTGCGGAGCAGTTCATCGCCTAGGGCTTCCGGGCAGGATATTTCGACAATTTGACGCTTGCCATTGCGAGAAAGGCGCTGCTATAGGCGCGGCCTGCCCAGCGAAAGCCGGGTTGCTCCCCGATAG
>NZ_DJDV01000128.1:0-466 GCF_002431195.1 Sphingobium sp. UBA5915
GCATCGTCGGCGTCATCGGCCCGAACGGTGCGGGCAAATCGACGTTGTTCAAACTCATCACGGGTCAGGAACAGCCGGATTCGGGCGAAATCGACGTCGGCTCGACCGTGCGTCTGGGTTATGTCGATCAGAGCCGCGACCATCTGGATGCCAGCAAGAATGTCTGGGAGGAAGTGTCCGACGGCCTCGATTATGTGAAGGTCAACGGTCATGACATGTCGACCCGCGCTTATGTCGGCGCGTTCAATTTCAAGGGACAGGACCAGCAGAAGAATGTCGGCAAGCTGTCGGGTGGTGAACGCAACCGCGTCCACATCGCCAAGATGCTCAAGAAGGGCGGCAACGTGCTGCTGCTCGACGAACCGACCAACGATCTTGACGTCGAAACGCTCGCGGCGCTGGAAGAAGCGATCGAGAATTTCGCTGGTTGCGCCGTGGTCATCAGCCACGACCGCTTCTTCCTCGA